>JAEWVL010000086.1 GCA_023396665.1 Spirochaetota bacterium | reverse complement strand
TTGTTCTTGATAACGACCTCGACTCCGGGAAAAAGCTTCTTCTCTGCGCATACACGCCCTTTTTGCTCAATAACCTCAAGATAATCCTTGAGTTCCTGCATTTCAAGGGCAATTTCCTCTTTTCGTTTTGTCAGCTTTTCTTTTCTTTCCTTTAATGTCGCATAGCGCTCTTTTTGATCATCACTGAGACGTGCACTGCGCTGTCTGCTTTCAAGCGTGGAAATATCCAAATCGATTTTTTCAAGTTCATCGCTTGTATCATTATGATTCTTTTCAAGATTTGTCATCTGCTGCAGAATTTTCGGATTTACTCCGACATAGATCACCGTTTTCGTGTTGGATTCAGATCCTATCATTCTGGCGTTCACCTCATCACCGGCGCGTACAACGCCACCGACAATCTGCGCCCTTTTACCATTACATAAAATCAGGCTTCCCGCATCGGTATTGGAAAGAAGCAGCTCTTCTGAAACGAATATATTTTTTTCGGCAATAAGATTCGCGCGTTGAACGAATTTCGCGTAGATCGATCCTCCGGTTGTTTCAATACGGCCTTCATCGCGTCCGTTAATCCCCTGACGAACGATGATATCACCCTCAGCTTCAAGAACAGCTTTTTGAACCGCTCCTCTCACCTCGATATTACCCGAAGCCTTTACAACAAATTCGTCGAGAACATTTCCCGTTACCAGCACAGAACCGAGCATTGTGATATTGCCAGTGGTATTGTTTACGTCCCCCTGAACAACATAGACTTCATCCACACAGATCTGATCACCTTTCATGACCACCTGTCCATTACGCTCAGCTGTCAGCTCGATTCCGTCATCTGAGAGAATAGTACCTGAACCGTGTTTGATCGTTATGTCTTTTCCTGGTTTAACGGAACTCACTTTATTGGTAACGGTTCTGCCTTCCACCCCTTTTGTAGCGGGAATCTTGACGGCAAGTAATTGTCCGATTACAACATTCTCGATCAGATTCAGGTCTTTGAAATCGACATTCGCCTCGTCGGTATCAAACGAAATCTGCTTTTCGATGCGGACCTTGTATTCAACATAGGCATCGGTTCCGTTACGGGGTTGCACCCCCCGGGCTGCAACAAGGGGATAGGTATAGTTCATTGTATCAAGATATTTTGCAATCGCATCCTCTTCTATTCCAACAACAACTCCCGCATTTTTGAGCGAAACAATGACATCTTCAAGTTCCATATGTCGACCGGCAAAACGCGGCGGTTCAAAATGAACAAGCGCACGCATCTGGTCATCAGAAATCTCAACATACATCGTACCGTCATTTTCAATATCAGGAACCCAGTTGCCAAGCCGTACCGGTTTTCCCGCATGTTCATGTACAGTCCGTTTGACCAGTTCCTGATCAAAATCCTTGATGCGCATCTGATCGAGTCGTTGCGCAACTTCATGCAACTGAACCTGTTTACCGGAACCGCGGGAAGCCGAGACGGTGAGCCAGATACCGCTTTTGCTCACTCTGACTTTGAATGTTCCAGGAGCATTCGGATCCTCCTGCTCCATTTCATTTAATTCTGATTTAATTGATGCGGTGAGTTTTGAATCGAGTTCATTTAGACCGAGGCCGTCGAAAGCCTCGTGTTCGTGAATGGCGCGAACCATAAGTTTAAAGGGCAAACGACCAATACCGAAAAGACCGCTCTTTCCTCTTTCAACAATATCGTAGTCAAGCAGCGATATATCAACCCCGAGCTCTTTTGCTGCCATATCAAGCCCCTGCCTGACAGAATCTGCATAGACCTCAATATCCCCTTCTCCAGTATCGGCAGATTCAAAAGACCGAAGCAAATCTTTCAGGTTGCTCATCTTAGCCCACCAGATTTGATTTGATTCTTCCCAGGCGTCCGCGAAGTCTCAAAATTGCCTTTGTATGCAGCTGAGAAATCCGGCTTTCGGTAACATCAAGTACCTGTCCTATCTCTTTAAGCGTGAGATCTTCATAATAATAAAGAACAATTACCTTTTTCTCTTTGTCAGGAAGCTTTTTTATAGCTTCGACGATATGCTCTTTAATTTCCTCTTTCTCGATCAGCACATCGGGATTCATATTGTCGGGAGCTTCAAGCGTTTCCATTATGGAAAGCTCGTCATTATCGTCACCGAGGTACCAGATATCATTCAACGATACCATAGCAGTACCGCTGACTTTATTTAGAATTGAATGGAATTCCTCGATAGATATACCCAGTTCCTTGGATATTTCCTCATCCTCTACCGTTCGTCCGAGCTTATTCTCAAGTTCGGCAATTGTCGTCTCAATTTCCTTGGCTTTTTGTCTGATCGAACGCGGAATCCAGTCAATAGATCTGAGTTCATCAAAAATTGAGCCTCGAATACGAGTCATCGCGTAGGTCTTAAACTTGATACCGCGTGCAGGATCATATTTATTGATCGCATCAATAAGTCCGAAAACACCATAGGAAACCAGATCATCAAATTCAATGCTCTGTGGCATACCCATGGCGACTTTACCGGCCACGTATTTCACAAGAGGTGAGTACTTGATGACAAAATAATCACGCAGCTCATTGTCTTTGTTCTTAACGAGCTGTGCCCACAAATCATCTTCGTTTTTAGCGTCAAGTTCCTCAATTCGCTTTTTGTTCATGAACCCCATCCGTCTAAGAGTCATCCCTGCTCATCATTGTACGTATCGCCTCGGCCATGATCTTCGGTTCATACTTGAAACCCTTCTCCTCAAGTATGTGTTTTCCCAGTTTTGAAGATGCCGGTGTCATAGATGGTGACTCATCAAGACCCGCATCATAAACAGGCTCATTCCCGGCATTCGTTTCTGTATCACCATCAACGGCGCTTTCGTAGCGACCCGAAGCCTCATTCGCAACCACCGGTTCAGAGGTATCGGGATCGTTTTCGATATTCATTGATTGCCGATTATCCGTCTGCACGGCAATCACAGTATAAAGCTCCGGAATAAAACGCTGCAAGACAACACTTAAGCCATAACCGAGAGCGAAAAAAATCAGAGAAAAAATTAACGTGCGAAGCAATATTGTGCCGATGTCTATACCTGAAATGAATCCAAGTAAAAAAGAAATAAACAAGGCAAAAAATGCCAATACCAGCGCCAAACGTAACGCAAACGGTAATTTCAGTAAATTTTCCATAATTTTAACTATATGTCAACCCTGTTTTATGTCACTACAAGCCATTTTGTGCAATTCTCGTGTTTTTAGGCACAAGTCCCGCAAACAAGATACAGCCATATACCAAAGAAAACACTCTATAACAAACTGCGAATATTTACCGCAGGCAATAATTGATACTCTTTACAGATGACAACTATCATTAAACGCAAACCCCGCACTTCTGACGAGCGTGCGGGGTAAGATGTTTGGTGCCAGGCCAATTATCGCATTCCTGATATGGAAAAGCAAACCCGGTAACTACTCCTCATCTTCATCCTCGTCACCGATACGCGTAAACAGATTTTTGAAAAAACCCGAAAGTCCGCTGTTATTTTCAGGCATTGATTCCCTGTTCGCTATTTTATCAGAAATAACCCGTACACAGCCGGAGGCTTTTGACGACGGATAATTCACAATAAACGGCTTCTGATTTCTTACTGATTTTGCCACCATCGGATCGTCATAAATGAAACCCAGATTTTCAACTTTTATGTTCAAAAACTGACTCGCGATGTTGATTATCCTCTCGGCGACCCGTTTCCCCTCAGAAACAGACTGACAACGATTGACCACCAGCCGGATTGTCTTCTCTGAAGTCTGTGCGGCTATTGATTTAATTATACCATAAGCATCGGTAATCGCAGTCGGTTCCGGCGTTGTTACAACAATGACTTCATCCGCAGCGATGACAAAACTGAGCACATTTTGCGACACTCCCGCTCCGGTATCAATGATAAGGTAATCGTCTTCTTCGATTTCAGCTATTTCTTCGATGAACTTCTGACGGGTTTTCTCATCAAGATTTGCCAGCTGATGATATCCCGGAGCTCCGGCAATTATCTTAATGCCTTCAGGTACCGTAACGATGATATCTCGAAGTTTCTTCTTGCCTTTGATAACATGGTAGAGATTGAATTTCGGAATTATTCCTAAAACCACGTTAATGTTCGCCAAGCCAAGATCAGCGTCCAGCAAGGTTACAGTTCTGTCCCTCGCGAGCGCTATTGCCAGAGAAACTGAAACACTTGTCTTGCCAACCCCGCCCTTTCCGCTCGTTATTGCGACAGTCCGGGTTTTTCTGGGGGCGACAGAGTCTTTCGCGATGACAAGTTTCCGCAGATTTGACGCCTGATCCATACGAGTACTCCTCTATTGTGGTGAGCTTCCCTGCAACATCATCTCAACAATCTTTTCTGCATCAGCAACAAGCAGATCGTTGGGAACCTCCTGACCGTTCGCTATATACGATATCGGCTTGTTATATTTATCGGCAACATCCACCACATTCCCAATAAAAGAAGTTTCGTCAGTCTTGGTAATTAGCACACTATTACAGTCCATAACATCAAAAGCACCGAAAATGGAATGAAGATCAGTTTTTTTTGTTGTTGCACTGACGCAAAGTATGCGTTCGGAATCATAGCTGATCTGATCCGCATATGATTTTATTTCTGAGATTTTCATTTCATTGCGGTGACTTCGTCCGGATGTATCCACCAGTACGACATCGGCGCTTTCTTTCTCAAGTACCGAACGAAATTCTTTCTGATCACTCACAACATGGACAGGAATATTCATGATTTCGGCGTATTTTTTCAACTGTTCGGTGGCTGCTACGCGATAGGTATCAATCGTTACAAAAGCCACTTTTTTGTTCTCGCGAAGTGCAAAAATAGCCCCCATTTTCGCCAGCGATGTGGTTTTTCCTACACCTGTGGGACCGACAAACATAAGCACTTTCTTTCTGGATCCTATACGAACAGGACCGGTTGTTACAAGTTTGGATTTGAGCAGGCTACCAAGCGTTTTTTCGATACACACCACATCATCAAGTTCATGAGGACGAAGCAGGCGGGTGATCTCTGCTATATAATCACCGCATTCGTCTTCTGAATAATCGTTACTGCGAAGTATCTGTCTGAATTTATCCAGATTTTCATGCGTAATATCATGCACTTTATGAACAGACCCCGGCTCTTTATCCCATGAATCCTTTAATGAAAACAACAATTCTCGCATTTGTGCCAGCTCTTCCAGCAGTCTGGATTCGGACACAGCCGCCTGTGGCGATCCTGCGGGAGTGTTCTTTTTAAGATCACGAGTATTAACCTCGTTTGCATATACTTCGCTTTCAGCAGCCGTAAACACCGGTTCGGCTTTTCTGTGAAGCTGCTCATCTTTTCGGATTGATACGGGGGCAGGAACGGCTTCAACCTCATTATCATCGACAATCGTGTCAAACAGCGCACGCCGAAAAGAGGCCGTCGCGTTTTGCTTTGCGGAAACAGAAGCCGCGGCAGGAGAAGATACATTTTTTTTATCGACATTCATACGAGGCGCACTTTCACGCTTTTTATCATGTATTGCGGCAGTCAGTTCAACGATATCTTTCGCAAACAGTTTGGTATTAAAAAGTCCGCCCTCTTTTATATATTTATGACTGATGGGTATGGCATCTTCACCGTACTGTCGACGTAGCTGCATCATTGCATCATTATAATTCTCTGCTGTAATCTTGACGTATTTCATTCTCATCCCCCTGATGTATATTCAGTTTATGTTTACCCCGATATTTACTCTGTGTTTATCGAGGTTCTGTTAGTTGAATCGATTCTTCGTTATGATTGTATTCTGTTATAACAATACAGCCGGATAACTTTTACATAGCCTCATTGCCGTTTGATTATATCCTTTCTAAGCCGTCTCAAGAGCCATTAAGGCCGATGTCAGCACGTTTACATTGACATTCGGAGTAATTTCACTGTACGAAATAACCGATGCATCCGGTACCTCGCGTTCAAGCATGCTGAAAAGAACGCTTCTGATGTGAGGCGAAACCAGATACAAGGGGGCAAAGCCCATTGAACGTGCTGTTTTATATGAATCCAGAAGCGACGTGAGAATCGCCCGATGTGTATCAGGATCTATGCCAAGCACCCTGCCTTCGACAGGATCATCGTGAATTGAATCGCGTATGATAGACTCAATCTCGGGATCAACGGTGATAACATTCAATACATTCGAGGCACCAGCATAATCCTTGCAAATTTGCCGTGCCAGAGCCGCACGAACATATTCTGTGAGAAGTCCGGGATCGCGTGTATATTCTGCATAATTTGCGATAGTCTCAAGAATGGTGACAATATTACGAATAGACACCTTCTCGCGCAACAGATTTTGCAAAACCTTCTGAATAAGCGAAAGGGCAACTTTCGATTTACTGGTAATATCGTCGATGATTGCAGGATAATCATTTTTGACGTTATCAAGAATCTGCTGTACTTCCTGACGACCGAGAATCTCATCAGCATGACGTTTGATAATTTCGGTCAAATGAGTAGCGATGATGGTCGGACAATCAACCACTGTGTACCCATTAC
>JAEWVL010000051.1 GCA_023396665.1 Spirochaetota bacterium | reverse complement strand
GCTGCACAGCAAGATTGGCGGAATAAACCAGGCCGATTATGCCAAACTATACTCAATCCTGCTTATGATAGAGCGCAGAGAAAACGGAGACATTGAAGAAAAACTGCATAAAGTAATCACCGCAGCGGGCGAGATTAACGAAGAATTTATCCAGATATACGGACTGGGCATTCTTCTGCATTATTTTCAACTTGAAGAAAAAACTGATAAAGTCATCGAAACAATAGACTTGCTCAGAAAGACACCGGCTGTACTGTTTCATCTTCAAAAGAACGTTTTTCTGGGACTCGCCCTTGTGTATCAGTTTTGCGCAGACAAACAATACCCTGCGGCTGTCGAATTAATTTCCGCCCTGCTGAAAAGATACCCGCAGATGTCTCAGCAGAAATACAACATTGCATCACTCGAGTATAAACGCCTCAGCGCACTTTTAAAGGAGAAATTGGATACCGAAGCATTTGCAGGTTCTGCGGCAAAGGGAGAAGCATGGTCTGACGATTACTTTGAAAAACAGCTGTGCTGAAAACAAGGTTTGTTTCATTTTTTTTCTTGACCGGACACCGGATGCATCACACAAATTGACCCTATGAAAAAAACCGCAACAAAAAAAGCTATAGTATAAGATCGGCGTAGTGAACGCAATGCCCTCCTGTCGGGTCATCTGCGTCGCTTTCGATAGGGCGTCTTAATGCAGACTCCTTGTTCTGCCGGCTTCCCTCTGCATTAATAATCAATAAACTGATACCGGTTTGGTGTGTTCGGGTGTTTGGCGCTGCGTTTGTGGCAACGGCCCGTAAATGCTGACATGTTATTCACGCGGATAAATCAGCACAGCAAAATGCTGTACGCGCATGAACCCGGTAAATACAAGAAACAGTGGTGTTACAACTTCAGTAAAGCCTTCCTTTCCGGCCAGGCTAAGGTGCTGCGGGCAGGACATGGCTTTTCATTAACGTAACAGATTCTTTCATTAACTGAAAAAGGATTAATCAATGAGTACATATAATTTCGTTACGATAAATGACACAAGTCTGAAAAAAATAAACGAGTTTAACCGTTTCATTCACGGTGATGAAGTCAAAGATGCGGCGATGGCTTTGAGATCACACCCTCTGATGAAAGACGAATATTACATAGCGCTTGAAGATGAAGCGGAAAGAATCGTGTGTGCAGTTCACTTACTGCCCATTATGTGGAATTATTGCGGCCTTACGCTTCGGGGCGGAGAGTTGGCCATAATGGGAACACATCCCGATTGCAGAAATCAGGGGCTGGCCACACGAGTAGTCGAGCGGCTGCTTGCATTATGCAAACGTGACGGCTTTGTGTTTTCATCGATCACCGGCATACCGGAATTCTATCTGCGCTTCGGTTATTCGTACGGTTTCGAACTTGAGAACGATATCCGCTTTCCTGTCGGAAAAGGCATAAGAGCTGCAGGATGCACTGTTCGACAAGCAGTCAGATCCGATGCTGACTTTATCGGCACCGCCTACGCAAAGTCGATGCGTGAACACGACGTATACACACTTCGTGACGACAAACTCACAAACTTTATTTTGAATAAGGATAGCGATTACTGCTTTTACGTAGAACGTTATATCATATGCAAAAATGGAACGCCAAGGGGGTATTTCGCGATCTCTCCAAACGGCTTCGGAGAGGGCCTTATTGTACAGGAATGTTTCTGCGACGATGAATCCCTGTATGCGGATATATTCGCCTTTTGCTCATCGATGGCGACTGAGCGCAAGAAGCCCTATATCAGATTGAATATCTCTTCACATTCAGACACGGTGCGCTGGGCACTTGAAAACGGTGCCGGGTTTTACGGTTCTTATTCGTACTACCTGAAAGCAGTATCCCCCCTTCTTCTATTGCAACAGATTCAGCCGGTACTCGAATCAAGACTTGAGAAATCGCAACATCAAAACTTCAGCGGCAGCTTTAAAATAGGTTTGTACAAGGGGGGATTGGAACTGAATTTTAAGAGCGGTAAAATTCTATCGGTTCAGGAAATAACTGTGCAAGAGTATGATCTGATGGTTCCGCAACACATGTTTGCCGATCTTGTCTTTGGCGTTAGAAGCTTCGAACACATGCGCATCAAGAGTACATCTTTTTCTTCGAAAGATCCATTTCGGACGCAGGGAAAAGATTCACTGGCGGCAGTACTTTTTCCAATGCTGAAGTGCTATGCGCATTGGGCTTATTGAAGTGTTGCACAAAAAAGGCTCCGCAAATGCGGAGCCTTTTTTGTGCGGTTTACAGTACTAATTACATATACAATAGTCAGCTTCACTTCGTCGCGTTTTTAAAGGCTTCTTCGAACTTCGGCAGATAATCTTTGAAGCGCACAACATCTTCACTGATTGGATCGATTTGTGATCCGCGCGGCAGAACGGCTCCGCTGAGCTTTTCGGCGTCAAAGCTTTCACCCGTATGCTTGGCAAGCGCCTGCGCACCGGCGACAGCGGTTCCCAATCCCGCGCCGACGGTGCCGATGGTGACGACAGGCCTGCCCCAGATACCGGCGGCACGGCGCATGATGCCGGCACTCGATGTCGGGCCGCCGGTGATGTAGAGCGGCTCGTCGGTCTGACGGGCAAAGGCTTTCGAGAAGGTGAAGACTGCGGCAAGCGAAGAATCGATGATTCCCGGATAGTCGAATTCGAGCGATCCCGCTTCAGCGCCGACACGTACGGCATCAAATTTCTTCGATGGGGGAAACGACTCGTTGTCGATCTGCCACAGAAACATGGCTGTTGCGGGAGCGGTTTTGGCAAGCACCTCTTCAGCCTTCGCATAATCTTTCTTGGACAATCCGTAGTTGGCGCGAACACGATCCCAGACCATGGCGCCGTTGGTACGGCAGCCAAACATAAAGGGGCGCCCGACACCGTCATACATGCCGTTGGCGTATCCCCCCATATCATAGGTCTTGCCGTCGGTGGCAACCATGTTTACGAAACTGGTGCCGAGGCTCAAAAGATCGCCCTTGACGAGCACTTTGGTCTGCGGGTTGTCGCCCGACCCCGCAGCGATAGCGCACTCGCTGAAACCGTATTTCTCTTTAAAATATGCCCCGATCTGACCGACAACACTGTCGGGCGCGCAGATGGCCGGCAGCTTCTTCTTAAAAGCCTCTTTCGCACCGGGGAGCCCGGCGGACACGGCACCTATAAGCTCGTCGGACCAGCTCTTTTTCTGGTAGTCCATCAGCGACATGCCGCAGCCGTTTCCGAAATCGATCGGGGTGGCGGCATTCGCGCAGAGCACCGCGGGAATAAAACTGCTGATCAGCTGCACGAGCGCGGTTTTCTCGTATACCTGCGAAAACTGCTGACCGACACGGCGAATGACCGCACCTGTGAAGCGCAGCGGCGAATCAGAGCCGGAGAGAGTGATCATCTTGTCTTTGCCGCCCACACCCTTGCGTATCTCATCGGCCTGGCTGCCGGTGTTCGAAGTTTTCCATATTGGTGCGGTTTTGTATGAAAATATCCCCTCGAGATGCTCGACCAGTGTCTTCGATGAAGCCCCCGTTGTATTGAGCGCTGCAATCGCTTTTGCGGCAGCATCATTGAGATAGAGATGGCCGTGCTGCTGCCCCGACACATTGATGACCTTAATGGAAGCCATGTCGATACCGTCTTTTTTCATATCGTCGAACATCGCATCAAGCGATGCGAGATACATGCGCGGCGGCTGATCGGCTTCGCCCTCTTCACGCGCAGGCACAGTATACTCCTTGAAATTGATGCCGTAACAGTTTAGGCGACTGTCGGCGGCGTAGTCGAGCGACTTGTTGTAAACGACTTCGCCCTTGTCGATATCGATGATGACGGCGGTAAGGCTCTGCGTACTTGAGTCGAGTCCCAGAGAATAGCGTTTCATAAAGCTGCTCCTTGCTGTTCGTGTTTTCGTATGATTATGGCTCTTTTGCTAAGTAAAGGATTGTTATCCACCCGGTAGCATTCTACATCGACTACGAAAGAAACGCAATAACTGTATTTTGTAAATTACTTTTTAAAAGAACTTTAAATAGAAAAATCGGCGGGGGGATAGCTCCACACATAGCCTGCTGCGAGGGTTTTCTGTTTTCTCTTTGGTTTTTCTTCTTTTTCTTCTTTTTGCTTTATGTCGGCTTTTGTTTTTCTTCCAGTTCCCAGTTTATTGCCCATTCCGGCATTTTTCTGGCATTATTATGTCGCATAAATAATCGATAGCCAACGTAGTTATGCGGAACTTTTTCTTCACCAACGATTTCACTTACGACCTCATCCAAATAACCGGCAATCGCTTTTGAGATAAGTGAAGAAACAGACACGCGACAAAAGGCGCGAAAGAAAACGGAAAGATTAAACACATCGACATCAAACACCAGGGTCAAAATCACATAGCCCATACCCTTCGGCTGATACTCGAC
>JAEWVL010000011.1 GCA_023396665.1 Spirochaetota bacterium | reverse complement strand
CAGTAACACTGGTGGCATCGTACATCGAAGGATCGACCTGCCTGCCGTTTATGCGCACGCTGCCGGACGAGGGCAGCAGCAGAGCGGCCAGCGTCTTGAGCAATACACTTTTACCGGAACCGTTCTTTCCAAGCACAACAAGAATCGAACCGCGGTCAACAGAAAAACTGAGCGAATCGACGACACGATGCTCACCGAAACTCACTGTCAGGTCTTCAACACTGATCATCAGTCCTTCCCTGCCTTTCGTGCATATCTGCGCATATTTTCCTTATGGCACAAACAGAAGCGATTTCGCAACAATTTATCTGTTATCGAAACATTGGTCTCAACGATAACGGTTCTCTTCGTATTCACGCAGCGACTCGAGAATATTGATATAGGAAATATAGCGTTCCTCGTCAATCAGCCCCTTGTCGACGGCATTTTTTACCCCGCACTTCGGTTCCCTGTCATGTATGCAATCGGTAAAAGCGCAATCATGTGCGTAGCTGTCAAACTCATAAAAATAACGGCCCAGCTCGTTCGGAGCCAGATCGACAAGGCCGAACTCTCTGACTCCCGGGGTGTCGATTATATCAAGGCCCTCTTCGGGGCTGTACATGATCACATTGGTGGTGGTATGGCAGCCTTTTCCGCTTTTTTCAGATATTTCGCTGGTGCGCAGAGAAAGCCCCGGAAAAAGAGCATTGAGGAGCGAACTCTTTCCCACTCCGGAATTACCTGCAAGCAGGGTCCGTCTATGGGACAGACGCTCATACATGGTTTCGAGATGAAGCCTGGTGTGTGCACAGACTTCAATTATATCCAGGCCGCTTGAACGGTAGTAGTCATGCATCATCTCGACTAATTCGGGAATCGCCAGATCGAGTTTGTTGATGACGAGCACCGGTTTGATGTTTTCACAGATGGCGCATACCGCAAGCCTGTCGACAAAACGGGGATTTATCACCGGCTCGGCATAGGATTGGATGATCAGCAGCTGATCAATATTGGCCGCGATAAGATCCTCACGGGTATTACGCCCCTTCTCCTTGCGGGAAAACTTGTTGCTGCGCTCCATTACCGCTTCGATACAGGAACCGCGGGCATTCAGTGTGACCTGCACCCGGTCTCCGACCGCGGTGGGATTGGCAAAGCCCTTCAGTTTCGGATCACGTTTGATACTGCCTCGCAGTGTGCAGTCATATTCGACGCCATCCACCCGTACGGTATAAAAACGGCCGAAAACCCGAACCACGGTTCCTTCGCATTGCATCGGGGCGCAAGCCTCCTTATTAATCTGCTCTCAATAAACAATAGGGAATCTCAAAAAAAAATAATCATCGCAACTCGAATAATTCCAATGAAAAACGAGGTAAAATCATTGCAGTCGGTAATTATTCGAGCTTCCCAATACAATGGTAGAATCGGGAACAATCAAAGCAACCACTTTTAGTGCCGCAAAATGGCGTTACATGGCAAAACGCCACCCTCTTCAGCAAAAACGCAGCAAAGGTATTAATCGCCATTTTCGCATAAATTTGATTTGCTAATAGCGCCGAAGCCCTTAGCATAGCGCCTGAAGAGGTAGAGAGAATGCTTCAGTCTTATATAAACAGCGACGGAGTACTCAGCGAAGTGACCGAAGGGGGAAATGTCAAGCTATACGTTTCTCCTGACCGCAATGAACTTGCCTCGCTCATCGGTGAACGGCACTTTGACCGCCACAATCTCGAGTCGGCGATGGATCCCGATGAGCTCGGCCGCGTTGAGGCGGATGACAAACACATATTTATGGTGCTAAAGCGTCCGCTCAACTACTCATCGAAGGACAATTTTCTGTTCAGAATAACATCGAGCGGAATTTTTATCGATGATAAGGGAATCACCCTTATTCTTTCTGAAAAAATAGACATTACCGATCTGGGTAACGCCCGAAAGTATCCCGACATTAACGGGCTCATGCTGCGCTTTTTGCTCAACGCGACAAATCACTTCCTGTCACATCTCAAGGTGATGTCGATGGTGCTGCAATCAATCGAAGAGAAAATAGCCGAAAATCTGACCGGAGCGAAAATAGACAGCGAGAAACTGCTCAACATATATTCACTCGAAAAAAGCCTCATCTACTACTCGAACGGAATCAGTTCAAATCAGATCGTTCTTGAAAAGATACGCGCCCTATCTGAGCGTCTGGGTTTCAGTCTGGATCATCGCGATTTTCTCGACGACATCATCATCGAAAACGATCAGTGCAGAAAGCTCACCGAAACACTCACGAAAATTGTCGAGGCGCTTAACCGTACGAGAGAAACGATCGTTAACAACAAGTTGAACACCGTCATGAAACGTCTGACCGTCATTACTACGGTCTTTATGCCGCTCAGCGTCATCACCGGGTTTTTCGGGATGTCAGAGTTTACCATGATCGCGGGCGGAAGCGGATGGTGGTTCATCAGTTATCCGCTCTTCATCGTGATTTTGATCATTATTGCGCTGCTCACCTATAGAAATTTCAAAAAAAGGGGCTGGACCTGATTCACTCAAACGGTGCTCACAATACCTGTTTCATGAAATCATTAGTAAATCACCAATCGCTGTCGTTGAGTTCTGTGAGGTGTGAAAAATACCGCGGTGGTATATACCGGTTACGCAGCTTCTGATTTTGCTTCTGTGAGATCGCAACAGTCCGGTAATAGCGTCGCCACAGAGCCTTGAAGAAGCGCTCGTCCTCGCTCGTTTGTGGCTTGTACTCGACTGTAAAAGGAACAAGTTGATATCGCCCCTGCGACGAAAGCGCTGCAATTCCGCGCAACACATCGTGAATAACCCACGAATCGCTGCCCAGACGATTCTGAAAATGGGAAGCGATCATCGGTACAATGTTGTGAGACGGCTCAATTGCCGCGTAGAGAATGCCCTGGGAGGTGCTTTCGAAACGGGTAATACCCATGAACCTGTGCGCTTCGTGACAAACCTTTCGGCTGATCGCATGCGCACTGCGCACCGCCTCATGCGACTGAAAATTGTCTACATTTTGACCCATCGAAAACCCCAGAAGAAGATAACGGTACATGACAGTGGCAAAATCAGCACACTCTGAAAGATAGAGTAATCCGGCCCGGTATAGCGCGTTGCGCGAAATCTTCTGAACAACCGCCGCCGCAATCTCTTCAGCAATACGCTCATCAGCATGAATACGAATATATTCCCCGAAAAGTGAGCCCTCATCTTCGCAGCATATTCTGGGACAAGGCTCCTTGGCCTTACATGCGTGATAAAATGCCGTCAGCGCCCCCTCCCATGATCCGTCATACAGATAGATTCTCTCACACCCAAGGCCGTCCAATTTTTACTCCTAAATTAATACATCTGGATTAACAAATCTCACGATACACAGAGCCATGTTCGTAATGATAGTACAAATGGGGTGTCTAGCTCACAAGAAGAGGAATAAAGCTATCCTCTTTTTTCAGCGTTTCCTCGGCAAAAAGCGGCAGCTGATGCGCCGAATCGCGTATTTCTGCGACCGCTTCCAGAGCGAGCATTCTGCGTGCAACGATCCGGTAATCACCGTCACCCGCTGCAAAAAAGCACCCCTTGCAGGTTATGAAAAAACGCGCCCGTTTCATGACCACCCCGATACGTTTGAGATCGGGAAAATCGAGTGTTGTACATTTTCTTGACGCGACGATGCGCTGCGCCGAAGTAAGGCCGATGCCGGGAACCCGCAGCAGTTGTGAGAGTGAGGCACGGTTTATATCGACCGGAAAAAGATGAAGATTGTTCAGAGCCCAGAACGCTTTCGGATCGAGTCGCAAATCGAAATTGGGATTCTTTTCACTCAATAGCTCATCGGCACTGAAACCGTAAAAGCGCAGCAGCCAGTCGGCCTGGTACAG
>JAEWVL010000497.1 GCA_023396665.1 Spirochaetota bacterium | reverse complement strand
TTTTGTAGCGCCATACACATGAACTTTGGGGGGTTCCGGCATAATAACCAAAGCGACACCTGACTCCTGACAGAGTTTTTTCATCTTCGGAAAAAAATCAGTCGGTTCGTCCACGGTCATTTTCTGTATTTTCGCGAGGTTTGCTTTAAAGACTTCTTCATCAAAACTTGCTGTCTCGATTGCTTGCGCTTTTAATTCTGATGCACGTAGCCATGTGGCATTTGCTTTCAGATTTATGATGAAACTTTCAGATTTCCTGTAAAGAGCCGCCTGTTTTTCATAATATGAATCCCATGTTTCTGCAGAAGAGATGCCGAAGAATTCGAGAACTGATTCAATTATTTTTTCATTGTCTCTGGTATCAGGTATGAACCCGAATTTCTTCATCCATAAAAGAGGAAATTCATTCACCCATTGTTTTCTTTTAAGAAAAGTTTCTTTTTCCTTTTCTCTTGCTTCAAAAAGCCTGTAGTTTGAATTCAGGTTTGTCCATATTTGCGAGGATACTCCCAGGACTCGTTCGAGTTTCAAAGCGGTATCCGGTCCTACCGGTTTTTCGCCATGAATGAGCTTGCTTAAATATGTTTCAGTAACCCCCATGCGATCGGCTATTTCACGTTGCTTTAATTCGCGTGATTCAAGAATCTCTTCAAGATATACGCCTGGATGAATTGCATAATCGGGATTATAAGTATTTTGGAGAGTAGTCATTTTATTATCCTTTTCAATAATCATTTTAATGGGGAGTCCTAAAAACTCAATATTTGCAACTCGCGGTTTCAAAAACTCCAATAATAACAGTTGCGAAAGCACTACTGGAGGTAGTTTTTGTAACCGCCCTAATGATAATCGGTTACTTCAAGAATCGTTATAGCCGTAACCTTTTCCAAATCGATTCCGCCATCGTCTTTTCTCGGTACAGGGTCATGATTTGGTTCAAAAATAAGACGAAATGGTTCTTTAAGAATTACCGCAAATTGTCCTTTCCTGTTCAAGGTTAACTCGTGACACCGTTCGGGTTTATTCTTGGGAACATGTTCTAAAGAAGGTGCAGCCATCAGAACCTGCATTCGCATTTGAATTTTATCAAATGATTGGGGAAAATTCTTTTTCAGCTCTTTGGCACTATTGAATATTTTTTCGAGTTTTCTTGATTTAAAAACAATATCCATATGATATTTTCGTAATATTGACCAAAATGGTCAAGTAATATTTAAGAAAAGGCTCTATGTTGTAAACCCACGCGAGCGAGCTTCTTATCTTACACTGATACAATCAAAATTCTGAACATCAACCAATCCGCGCCAGCCGCATCCATGCGTGAAAAATAAGAATCATCCGTTTACTAAATCAGAATATTCTTATACTTCTGGTATAAATCTTTGCAAAATCTCAGGTTAATACAATTTCTCACTCTCCCTGCGGCCACCCGGCAAGAACACGTTCCATTGCAGCGAGCTCTTCGTCGCTGAGAAAAGCGAAATGATCGGTTCTTTTTTTTGCGGAAAGCCTGCCCCCGTTCTGAAGACAAAGCTGAATAAAAAGATCGATCTGTCGCCCGGGCATGTCAATAATCTCGCATATTGCATTGCTGGTTCTGTCATAGTTGCTCAGAAAATCAAACAAAACTTTTCCGCAAAAACGATTATCGAATCGCATATTTGATTACAATAGATGATTTTTTGCAAGAACACTTATTCCGGCATGGAGTTGCGAAGATTAACCAATAGAATTCACATCAGTTTTTTCCCGATAGCAGCGATAGCGTTTTTCTGATGCTTTTCTCGTCCACCAAAGTACCTTTTAAAAATCTGTGAAGAACACTTGATATGAGGGTCTGATACGGCAGACCTTCTTTTTCCGCCGCTCTTTTTGCCTGTTCAAGATCATTTGCATCCAATCGCAGCGTTACCGACACTTTTTTACTTGAATTGATAATGGAATCAATTTTGGTTTTTTCTTTTTTTGAAAGAGGAACATATGTTTCTATTTCGTTCTCAATGGCTTGTTCTTCAACTGAAAGTTTTATTTTTTTCATACACTACTCCATATATTTCATTCGTAACTTACGACTTGGATAGATGGTTTTCAGAAATATATCTTCTCCATCGATAACAAAAGGGACGGCAAAAACGTAGCCTTTGAGTGCCACAACAAAAATCTTCTGGTTTGAATAATTCGGATTTTTAATAACTGCCAAATACTTCTCCGCAGATATGATATCAGCTATTTCCTCGAAAGAAATTCCTCTTTCGGACTTAAGAATTTCATTTATCCGCTCATCCCACTTTATCATTTACACAATATACTACAAAGTATGTACAGTGTCAAATCATTTCAACAATCCCAGCTCTCTCGCTCGGGCGATGGCCTCGGTGCGCCGCAGTACACCGAGTTTGGCGAAGATATTCTGATTGTGACCCTTGACGGTGCTGAGCGATATGCCGCGTTTTTCGGCGATATCGACGCGCACCATGCACAGGGGATTGCCCAAACCGGCGGGCGCGGACAGGAGCGTCAGTTTTTTTGCAAGGCACCGGTCAAGCGCTTCGTACAGACGCGGTCGCGACACCAAAGGCCCGGACGGCAGGGGAATGTGAAATTTCGTCCCGAGCAGCTGCATCGAATCAGTACCGCAGAAGAGTTGTTATATTCTTCACGTTTATCCAATCGCTTTCATCGAAAGGGCGATGCGTTTTCTTGCGGTATCGACCGACACGACGCGAACGCTCACCTTCTGGTTGACCTTCACCACCTCGGCCGGGTCTTTCACAAATCTGTCGGAGAGTTCGCTGATATGCACCAGACCGTCCTGATGCACACCGATATCGACGAAGGCGCCGAACTTCGTGACGTTGGTGACCACCCCCGGAAGTACCATGCCCTCTTTCAGGTCGGCGATCTGCGTGACGCCCTCGGCGAATTCGAAAAGTTCAAACTCGCGGCGGGGGTCGCGCCCCGGCTTCTCGAGCTCGTCATAGATATCCTTGAGCGTGGGCAGTCCCACTCCGTCTTTACAGTATTTTTCGAGCCTGATCTTTTCACGCTTCTCTTTGTATTTTAAAAGTTCGCCGAGACTGCAGCCCGCATCCTTCGCCATCTCCTCGACGACGGCATAGCTCTCGGGATGCACCGCACTCGCGTCGAGGGGATTGTCACCGGCGTTGATTCGCAAAAAACCCGCTGCCTGTTCAAAGCTCTTCTCGCCCATACCGGGAACAAGCTTGAGCTGGGTGCGGTTTTTGAACTCTCCGTTTTTCGAACGATAGCTGACTATCGACTGCGCCAGTCTTCCCGAAAGGCCCGACACGTACTGCAGAAGCTCGACACCCGCCGTGTTGACATCGACGCCGACGCTGTTGACACAGCTTTCCACCGTCTCGTCGAGCGATTTTTTGAGCATCTTCTGGTCGACATCGTGCTGATACTGCCCGACGCCGATCGCCTTGGGATCGATCTTCACCAGCTCGGAGAGGGGATCCATCAGCCGGCGGCCGATCGACACGGCGCCGCGCACGGTGATGTCCTGATCGGGAAACTCTTTGCGCGCGACCTCGGAGGCCGAATACACCGAGGCGCCGCTTTCGTTCACCATCGTGATGATGACGTTTTCAAGGCCGATCGCCTTGACGAAGGCCAGCGCCTCGCGGCCGCCGGTTCCGTTGCCGATCGAGATCGCCTCGACATGAAATTTTTCACACAGAGAGCGAATGACATCGGCCGATTTCTGCACTTCGTTTTTCGGTTCAAGGGGATAGATTGCCGTATTGTAAAGCAGATCGCCGTGCCGGTTCAGAACCACGACCTTGCAGCCGGTACGAAGACCCGGATCCAGGGCCAGAATGCATTTCTGCCCCAGAGGCGATGCGAGCAGAAGCTCGCGAAGGTTCGATGCGAACACGCGGATCGCCTCTTCGTCGGCGCGCTTCTTGCAGACGCTTCGAATCTCGTTTTCGAGCGAAGGTCCCATGAGGCGCTTGTAGGAATCTTCTGCCGCCGCCATAATCTCGGCGTGGCAGAAGTCGTTTTTCTTCGCGAAATTTTTCTGCACCAGCGCGAGCGCCTCGGCCTCTTCGGGAACAAAATGCACGCGCAAAAAGCCCTCTTCCATCGCGCGCATGATCGCGAGTACGCGGTGCGAGGGAGCCGTCAGCGCGTTCTCTTTCCAGTCGAACCAGTCGCGGTACTTCTCAGCCTCTTTCTCTTTCGACGCGATGACGCTCGCGCTGATCGAAGCGCGCTTCTCGAAAAGATCGCGGACATCTTTGCGTATCTGCGCATTCTCGTTGATCGATTCGGCGATGATGTCGCGCGCACCAGCCAGAACCTCATCGATCGTGGCGACACCCTTGTCTGGCGAAATGAATTTCGAAAGCTGAGCTTTCACATCCGTAATGTTCTGTTCGAAAAGCAGGGTCGCCGCTTCTTCGAGACCCTTCTCTCGCGCGATTTGGGCGCGCGTGCGTTTTTTCGGTTTATAGGGCAGGTAGAGATCTTCGAGCTGCTGCAGCGCCGTGCAGGCGAGAATCGCCTTTTTCAGCTCGTCGCTCAGTTTTCCCTGCGCCTCGATACTCTTGAGAATATATTCACGCCGCTGTTCAAGCGCGTCAAGCTCCTCATAGCGGTCACGTATGGCGATGATCTGCAGCTCGTCGAGTGCACCCGTCGCCTCTTTGCGATAGCGCGCGATAAAGGGCACCGTCGCACCCTCTTCGATGAGCGTCATTACCGCCGCGACCTGCCTGCTTGCCAGCGCCAGCTCGCCTGAAATTTTGTCGATCAGTTCTGTTTGCATACTTTTGTCCCGCTTGTTTTCATATTCTGCTGTACTGATTGTCGGCGGGGTCATGCCGCCCGTCAAAATCTTTTTTTAAAAAGAGATCGCACTGTGAAAGACAGTCTTTGTATCCCCACGCCTTTTTGATGATTGCCTTTTTCGTTTCACATAAATATTTCAAAGCCATCCACCGGGGGCTTGGGGGGCTTAAAGCGAGTATCCGAAGATTCAATCAAAATATCATACTTGCCTTGTACATCGGTCTCTGTCAGGCTGTCGTCTGCAGTCAACGACTGACTCAGCGATTCAGGAGCAAGGCAATGCAGAAACTGACAATCGGCCCACTGGCGAACCTCGCGGGAGAGATCACCCTTCCCGGATCGAAGAGCCTTTCAAACCGCTACCTGCTGCTGGCGGCACTCTCGCAGGGCCGAACACAGCTCGATAAGCTGCTCGACTCGGATGACATCAGCGCCATGAAGGGCGCCCTCGCGGCGCTCGGCCTTCGCATTGAAACGCTTTCGGATTGCACGGTATCGGTCGAGGGAAATGGCGGCGCCGCGTTTATCGAGCCGGCGCAGCCGCTCAATCTCGGAAACGCCGGCACAGCGATGCGCCCGCTTGCCGCGGCTTTGTGCGCGGCGAATGGCGAATTCACACTGGACGGTGTCGCCCGCATGCGCGAGCGCCCCATCGGCGACCTCGTCGACGGTCTGCGCCCGCTGTTGGCTGAAGGCGCTTCGATCACTTATCTTTTAAAAGACGGGTACCCCCCCCTGAAAATATGCGCGAAGGGATTGCGCGGCGGCCGTACGATAATTAAGGGAACGACATCGAGTCAGTTTTTGACGGCGCTTCTCATGGCGGCTCCGCTCTCGGCCGAAGCGCTCGAAATAGAAATCGAGGGCGAGCTCATATCGCGCCCCTATATAGATATCACGATCAAGCTTATGCGCAAATTCGGCGTAAGCGTCATAAACGAGGGCTACCATCGCTTTCGCGTCGATCCGGCGCAGTACCGCTCGCCGGGCCGCATCACGGTCGAGGGCGATGCGAGTTCCGCGAGCTATTTTCTCGCTTTCGGCGCGCTCGGCGGCCCGCTTCGCGTCAATGGCTGCGGCAGCGAAAGCGTTCAGGGCGACGCCGCCTTTGCCGGGGTGCTCGAAAAAATGGGGGCCCGCGTCACCCGGGGAAAAGACTGGATAGAGTGCGCGGCGGCAGCGGACAACAAGCTTCGCGCCCTTGACATCGACATGATCGACATGCCCGACGCGGCGATGACCCTGGCCACGCTCGCCCTTTTCGCCGAGGGTACGACGACGATACGGGGCATCGGCTCGTGGCGCGTCAAGGAGACGGAGCGCGTAGTGGCGGTGCGCGATCAGCTTCGCAAACTCGGCGCCCTTGTAGAAGAGGGTCCCGACTGGATCAGCGTTCATCCCCCCGCACAAATCAATGAAGGCGTCGAGATCGAAACCTACGACGATCACCGCATGGCGATGGCCTTTTCTCTGGCCGCTCGGGCTGTGCCGGTGTGCATACTCGACCCCGACTGCTGTGCGAAGACTTTTCCCGCATATTTTCAGGAGCTGCAGCGGCTTGCGATTCAGAAGCAATGAGCCTGATAACGCCGAACAGATTTCACACCCGCATTTCAGGACGGATTGATACCCCCCCTACAGAAAAACATTTTTGAATGTTTTCTTCTCACGGGTTCTGTAAATTCTGAAATCGCTGTCGACACTGGCAATTTCCCTGATTTTCATTCTTTCGCAAAGAACCACCAGTGACGCATCCGCAAAGTCAATGGGAAGATCGGAATATTTTTTCGTCAGTTCGATTATACGCAACAGATCATCTGCGGTGATTTCCTGTATTTTTACGCCGCCGTCCAATACCCACTGCAAAAAATCTATCTGTACACCAACGCTGAAATCAAGAAGATGCGTAACCTCGGTAATGACCGCATGATTGGATAAGAGCTGCCCCCTGAAATTTCTGATAAACTCAATCGCCATGCTGTGGTAATGATCGTCTTTATCAAAAAGGGCTATCAGCGGTCCTGAATCAACGACGATTTTTTCTGTCATGCAGCTTCTCTTTCAGGATCGATTTTCTGTCTTTGGAAAGATTTCCCCGTCCGCTGCCTTCTCGACCGAATACCGCTTTACCGAGATCCCAGGCTGTGCGATCATCGCTTTGTTTCTCCAGAAAATCCGAAACAAGAGACCTGATAAGTTCCGATTTCGGCATCCCCGTCATTTTGACGTACTCATTCAGCTTGTGTTCCAGTTCGCTGTCAAGGCGCAATGAAATAGACATATAGCACTCCTCTTGTGTAATACATATTGTAATACAAATCTTCGGAAAAACAATCACTTTTTCCGCCTGAAGGGAATCTCGAAAAATTACCTCCAGTAAAGATTTTATAACGTTTTTTCCCGGAATTTTTCGAGATTCGAGTTGTAAAGGTTAATTTTTAGAGGTTTCCTGAATACAGTTATGCCGGCTCCGGGAAACGCCTTTAACGCATAATTCGAAAACAAAACAAGACCGCGCGAAAACCCTCATTATCCTTGACATTCGCCGGCTCTCAACTACTTTGGCCGCGAATGCGCTATCCTCTCATGAAATCCGCATAAACACGATTGATCAGAAAAGAACCTGTCAAATTGCATATTATTCGCATGGAGTATCCCGATGTTAAACGTAGCCAATCTCACGTTCCGCTTTGCCAAAGACGCCCTCTTTAAAGATGTCAATATCAAGTTCACTCCCGGCAACTGTTACGGCCTTATCGGCGCAAACGGTTCGGGCAAGTCGACTTTTCTGAAAATACTCTCGGGCGAACTGGAGCCGAGCGAAGGCGAAGTGCAGCGGAACCCGAAACACCGCATGACCGCACTGAAACAGAACCAGTTTGAATACGATCAGTACAGCGTTCTGGAAAGTGTCATTCTCGGCTATCCCGCCCTGTATGCGCTCATGAAAGAGCGCGAGGCGCTTTACGCGAAAGAGACGATGACCGACGATGAGGGAATGCGCGCCTCTGAGCTTGAAGAGGAATTTTCGGACATGAACGGCTACGAGGCCGAAAGCGAAGCCGCGCAGCTGCTCGCCGGACTGGGTGTGGACGAACAGTTTCACGGCTGTAAAATGGCCGATATCGAACAGGGGGTCAAAGTAAGGGTGCTGCTGGCGCAGGCGCTTTTCGGCAATCCCGACATTCTGCTCATGGACGAGCCCACGAACTATCTTAACATCGAGAACATACGCTGGCTCGAGAATTTTCTGGATCGCTTCGAAAACACGGTAATCGTCGTATCGCATGACCGGCACTTTCTCGACAGGGTCTGCACACACATGGCTGATATCGATTTCGGTAAAATAACACTCTATTCGGGAAACTACTCTTTCTGGTTCGAGGCAAGTCAGCTTGCCATGAAACAGAAAAAGGACGAGAACAAAAAGAAAGAAGACAAGCGAAAAGAGCTGCAGGAGTTTATCGAACGTTTCAGTTCGAACGCCTCGAAGTCGCGTCAGGCGACGTCAAGAAAACGCATGCTCGAAAAGCTCACCGTTGACGACATTAAACCCTCGTCGCGACGCTTTCCCTATGTCGTGTTCAAGCCCGCACGCGAAT
>JAEWVL010000496.1 GCA_023396665.1 Spirochaetota bacterium | reverse complement strand
GGGCTACAAAGCCACTCACGCCATGCATATGCGGCATTGCCCCATGTGTCTTGGTCAGTCTGCCGGGATGGTGGAATTGGTAGACGCAGCGGACTCAAAATCCGCCGAGGGCAACCTTGTGGGGGTTCAAGTCCCCCCTCCGGCACATAAGTGTATTTTGTATCCTGAATCAGCTCTTTTCTAAATTAATATAAACTTTCCCTTCTTCTAATTCACATCATTATATGTCCCAGCTTTCCGAAACTTTTTTTCGCGCAATATCTCCGGGTAAACCCTCATAACGAAGCAAGATGTGTGTGCCATTCTTTATAGTTAGTACTTCCAGGGACTTGAGTTTATTTTCAAGAAAGGGAATATTGTATGCAGTATCCACTACCGTATCGTTATCCCCCTGTAAAATGATGAAACGGCCATCCATGCTGTGCCATTGCGGCAGTGTATCGACAAAGTCCCTGAGGGCATAACACCAGGAAACTGGCATGTTTTTCGGGTAAAGCGGATCTTTAATGAGCAACTGGTAGAAGGCCTGGTCTTTGGATATTCCGCCGATACGCCTCGGGAGGGTTTTCACAATAAGGCCGGCGAGAGGGAGAGCCGTCATAGAAAGTTCATACTGGTAAGAACGTAGAAGCGGGGATTCCATGATGACCATTTCAAAAGGGTTTCCGTTTTGTTGAATGTAAGACAGTGTTACCGCACACCCTGTTGAATGTGCGATTACACGCCACGGTTTCGGCCAGTCGTGCTGCTTGAGTACCAGTTCAAAAGCTTCGGTGTATTCGTCAAAACTGCCGATGGTAAAGGCTTCGCCTTCGGAAAGACCATGTCCGGGAAGATCGAAAGCGACCACAAGGTGTTGATGGGCTGTGCCCTCTATAGCGAGCGGAACCCTGAGTGCGCTATGCTCAAGATACCCATGAAGAAGAAAAAGAGTGCCCCTGGGGGCGGGGATATCTTCCGGTGTAAAGATGTGCAGGGCAAGAGCTTCGTTTTTTCCGGTATACAGCTGCTCTAGTGTCCAGCTGCCGAATCTATCGTGCCATCCGTAGAATGTCCTGAATTCTTTGGATTGCGGTGTCCATTTTTCGGGGGGATTGGAGGCATTCTGTTTTGATGTGAGATGGTATGCAAAAAAAATGGAAAAATTTGCCATCAGGGCGACCAAAACGAGTTTTATGGTTCTGGTATATTTCATAATTATACGAAATCTCCGTGAAGTGCGTGCAAGAATACAGTTTAGAGATACGGTTCTATACCTTGCATGAAATGTGATCGAACCCGTGCTTCCGGAAGAATATATGAAGGCTTATCATACCCGGGTAGCAACCTTTTCTGATTTTCTGAAAATTCAAAAAAAATTGATTATGAGAAAGCTTGAATAATTCAAATAGTAAAGCATGTTTTTATGGTTTACTGCTTACATGTTACTATAGATTCGAATAGAGCAGTTTAGTTTACAATTTTTTTAAGAGAAGAGTTTTTTGTTGACGATAGGAAAACGTTTTCCTAAATTGTTTTGTATCAGTTAATCGCAGGTGTCGGCAAATAGGATCGGAGTGGAAAAATGGAAAAACGGTGGTGGAAAGAAGCTGTTATATATCAGGTGTATCCTCGGAGTTTCAAGGACTCAAACGGAGACGGAATTGGAGATCTGAACGGAATAATCGAGAAAATTGATTATCTGCAGCTGTTGGGGGTGGATGTAATCTGGCTGAATCCCTGTTATAAATCACCTAATGATGATAATGGCTACGATATTTCCGACTATTACTCGATAATGGATGATTTTGGCACACTTGTAGATTTTGATCGGTTGCTTGCGGAAGCACATGCGAGAAATATCAAGGTGATAATGGATCTTGTGGTGAATCACACCTCTGATGAACATCCGTGGTTTCTTGAGTCACGATCTTCAAAGGACAACCCGAAACGTGATTATTACATCTGGCGTCCTGGAAAAGCAGGAAAGGAGCCGAATAATTGGGCCTCTTTTTTTACGCCCTCGGCTTGGCAGTTTGATAAGATAAGCGGTGAATACTATTTACATCTTTTTTCAGTAAAGCAGCCGGATTTGAACTGGGAATCGGAAAAGATGAGAAACGAAATCTTTGCGATGATGCAGTGGTGGTGCGAGCGTGGAATTGACGGTTTTCGACTTGATGCGATCAATGCGATAAAAAAACGATCCGGACTTCCTGATTCACATAAAAAGGATAAAACCCCGCATGGATATGTTTTTGATCCGGATATGATTCTAAACAATGAAGGTGTTGCCGATTTTCTGAAGGAAATGAACGATAGAATTTTTACTCCCTACGATATAATGACCGTTGGAGAGACTAGTTATGTTACACCGGAGATGGCTCTTGAACTGGTGGATGAAAATAAAAATATTGTCAACATGTTGATTCATTTCGAAGTAGTGGATTCGAAGGAGGAGTTGACCCTGCCGTTGTTAAAACAAATTAATCATAAATGGTATTCGGTGTTGCACGGACGAGGTTGGCAGAGTCAATATCTGAGTAATCACGATCAACCGCGTCAGGTTTCGGTATATGGCAATGATACGGCATATCGGGTTGAATCAGCAAAGTTGCTTGCTACAATGATTCATACTCTTCCCGGAACGCCATTTATCTATCAGGGTGAAGAGTTGGGGATGACCAATTTGTATTTTTCGTCAATTGATGAGTTTGACGATATCAGTTCCCGCCATCAATATGAACAGATGCTGAAGAAAGGACAAACAGAGCAGGAAGCTTTGTTGTGGCTGCATCGTTTCAGTCGGGAAAATTCACGTACGCCGATGCAGTGGGATGGATCGGATCATGCCGGTTTCACAAAAGGTAAACCCTGGTTGCGGGTTAATCCAAATTATTGCGAAGTGAATGCGGAACGGGCATTGGCGGATGGGGAAAGTATTTTTCATTATTATCGTAAACTGATAGCTTTGCGAAGACGTGAAAAGGCGATCGTCTATGGTGACTATCGCGACTTACTTCCCGAAGATGAAAAACTGTATGTTTACGAAAGATCGCTTGACGGTAGACTCATTCGCGTGTTACTGAATTTCTCAGATGAAACGACTGCTCTGGAGAAATCACTTACGAGTGGGTTCTCTTTGGAATTTGGGAATTACTCTCAGATCGATACAGCTGTAGGCTCCATGCGGCCGTGGGAGTCTCTTATTTTGATTAGATGAGGGGATGATGCGCGAGAAAAGTGAACGTGATAAGTCTGGAAAGAATGTGACAATTAAAGACGTTGCGAGGCTTTCCGGAGTTTCTCTCTCTACCGTTTCGCGCATTCTCAATAATAGCAAGCCTGTTAATGACGATGTTCGCAAAAAGGTGCAAGCGATTATTGATCAAACCGGTTTCAAGCCCAATGCTCTTGCGCGTAGTATGATTCTAAAAAAAACCAAGGTGCTCGGTGTTCTTATTACCGATATCTCAAATCGTTATTACGGCGAACTTGTGCGTGGAATAGAAAATACTGCTGCCGAAAGCGGTTATTCCATAATGTTGTTTGATTCCAATTATGACAGTTCCCTTGAACGAAAGTATCTCGAACTGATGCATGAGAAAATGGTGGATGGAGCAATAGTTTATACCCGTTCCTCGCTTGATGATTTTGGCGGGTTTTTCGAACGAACCAGGATGCCTGTTATTTTTTCCAATATTCAACCCTCGTCTGGACACACAATTACGCTTGATAATTACGGGATGAGTTACAAAGCGGTGGAGTATCTGCTTCGTTGCGGGCACAGGTCCATCGCCTGTATTCATGCATCGCAGGATGATGAAGGTTCGGGGCGTGACCGCTTTTTGGGGTATCAAGCCGCAATTAGGGATGCTGCAATCGAATTAAATGTCAA
>JAEWVL010000479.1 GCA_023396665.1 Spirochaetota bacterium | reverse complement strand
GTGCAAGATATGATTCAATACTTGAGCGACAGTGACAATAATCAGGTATCACAATGATACAAAAAAAAGAGCCATCTGTCTACAGAAAAACCTTTTTTTAGCTTAAAATGAACAAATATAATGATTATTATAATATAATATACAATAACAATAAAATGACATTGTATAAATAAAATTAAGAATAGTGATTTTCATGGGATTCCGGAAATATGCTGCCGTTCCATGTGATCTGAAGCTCGGGAATGTAAGGCAGGTTACCGCTTGTGCTTACCCCGATTTGCAGCGGAAGTGCCGTTTCTAACGAGAGTCCATCGTCATCACCCAAGCCGATAAATTCATAACGCAATTCAGATTTTTCGCAGTCCGCTTTGAACTCTTCTATGCCGTAAAAGTCCGTGTTTCTATTCAGATACATTGTCTTCGTGCTGTCAGTCAGTTCTGTCTCCGATTCTTCACTGTCGTCTTGAATAAAACCGTAGCACTTTGCGACGATCTGCTCGTTTTCGCAGCCGCCAGCGTGATAACCGTCAACTGTATGAATATCTTCGGCCTCTTCGTTGTCGACACCGTACTGTGTGCAGGAGACATTTCTGTCGTTTTTGAAATAAAGTACCGTCTCGGTGAGACAGGAAAACAACAGCATGCAAAGTGACAGCAGGCATACCTTGCCCGCCAATTTTATCGATGATCATGACGCTTGGTGGATATTAAAGGTTTTCGCTGTTGGTCTTATTCGAGCATGCTGTTCGGGGGCGCTTTGCCCCAGTTTATTATATACGTTATTGTTCGTTTGTTTGGTATTTTGCGAAAGCCATATTCGGTTATCATATAACTATGTGCAAGCGTCTGTCTAACTTCCTCCGAATTTCCGCTACTTTCACAGTACAAATAGTGCAAAAAAGCCAACAAAACAAAAAAAGAAACACTGACTTTCCAGACCTTCCTGATATCCAGAACCTGCTCGTACTGTGCATCCGAATAAGAGATAACGAAAACATGGTAATCCTTCATCGGCGGCTGGTAGGCAAGCGAACAACCCCTGTACAGCAGACGTGAGCTGTAGCGCTTTGAAAAGCGTGCAATTAAACGTCTGATAAATTCTGCAATGGAAATATTCATCTTCGTGGCATGATCCTCCATCAGGTCAAAAATATCACGCCTGACGCCAAGTGATGTGGTATGCATAATCCTCCTTGTTGCGGGCATCTCTGTATACATAACGTTTTTCGGTGGTGAATTTGTTGAACTTTTTTTTAACTTGCCAGATTGTTGGCAATAAGCGGAAAGTGAGAACAAAAACACCCGATTGATTTACCGGACGCCATGTGCGGCGGTTCGGTGTATCCGTCGATCTCTGCTTGTTGCGTCTGGTGCACCTGGAATAGTTACAAGCACCACCTGCTGCGCCGAAGGGACTTTCATCAAAACCTGATTTGTTTCTGATATTGTAGTAACATTTTTGCGGTTTATAAGAACGGTTCCAAAAAATACTTCCGGTAAAAAATTAACCTCATTATGTATTGAGTTTTTGAGAAGTGCAAGTTGCTTGTATTATTGTTAGTAATCTCCCCTAAAAACATGTATGTGATGATGTGCGGATAATTGCTGCTATATGCCACGTCCTATTTACAGCAAAAAATTTACTTTCTATTGATAAGAATCTAGCTGTCGTATACAGAACTAAGGAAATGTTCCCGGTAATTGATATCGATAAAGCAATTATTGAGACTTTTAGGGACTAAAAGTTGAAATCAAAAAGCAGGAAATATTATTGATGATTTTGGGCTACTCATAGCGTCTACAGCATTGTCAATGAATTTGATTTTCGTAACGAATAATGAATAGCATTTCAAAAAGTTAGCCGAGAGTATTATGCGGTAATGGTTTCACGGCAAGAAAGAAAATCAGTGAGTTTTTATTTCTTTACAAATTATGTATACATATATGTTATATCAGATTTAATATATAACAAATGTATTTATTCGGATGATTGTCCCGTCACTTTGACGCTGCAATTATCTGTAAGCAGGAGATCATGAATGAAGTATTTTTTAATGACATCAGTTATCGCTGTTCTTGCCTTTTCCGGCGCACTGTTCGCAGAAAATAAAAACATGGTCAGTATCGGAGCCGGCAATTGTTCTTTGCCCTGGGTTTTTTACAGATTTGATAATGCGTTATCCGGCGATGAAGACGGAGTGTCCGGGGAAGAAGAAGATTCGTCTTTTGTCTATAATATCGCTTATGACCGGATACTGTCAGAAAAGGCGCGTATTGGAGTGATATATAATTACGAAAAAGTCAAGTATAGCGAGAAATATTATGACGGTGACTATTCTGATGTAGACATTTCCATTCATACTCTGTTGCTCAGACCCAGAGTTTTCTGGGGAGGGCAGAAGCTGAAAGTTTACCACGGCTTTGCGCTCGGCGGGGCTCTTTATGATAAAAACTCATCGAGTTTGGAGAATGGCGACTTTAGCGAGGACAAGGGAACCGATATGTCGCTTGCCCTGCACGGATACCTCATTGGTCTGGAATACAAATTCGACGATAACTTTTGCATATATGCCGATCTTGGTTTGGGCTGGCTGGGCACGGTAAATTACGGCATAAGTTTCTGTTTTTGAATTTCCAATAACCTGGCAATGTGCTGATTCATGCGGCGCACCCGTTTTTCCAGATCGGTTTTCTGTTCCGGTCTGACCCAGCACGCTACCGATTCTTCGGTTTCGGCGGCGTTTTTGAAATGACGAAAGATTGCCGCATATCCGCGCAGAGCGGCTTCGGACACGTCGAATTCGGCAATTCGGAACGACGACGTTTCCGCCAGCATGCCCGCAAAGCCGTATTCGTAGGTATAGAACATGGTCGCGGCCGAATCAAGTTCGATATAACCCAGTTTCGGTGCCGACGGATCAATTCCCGCGAGCCGCTCGGTTTCCTGAAACTTTTCCAGTTCCAGAAACCTGAAACCCGGGGTTTCGACAATCATTGCGGCAAGCGCAGCGGCGGTGATTTCCATATTGTGTTAATCCTCTTTCAGTTTCGCGGTATTGGCCGGCTGCCTCTTCGTCACAGAATGTCTCTTGCAATGGGCAGCTTTCTGACGACGAAACGTGAAACGGCGAAGCTTGTCACGACACCTGCGACAGCGACGGTGAGAAATTTAAGCAAAGGGTGAAGTTCCACATTCATGAGCGCAAGGGCATAGGGGATCGTCGTGAGCGGATGGATGATGTAGGCC
>JAEWVL010000392.1 GCA_023396665.1 Spirochaetota bacterium | reverse complement strand
TGCGGGGAAGCCGCCAACCGGAGTGTATTTTGTAATACCGGAAGCAATAGCGCGATTTGCCGCTTCTTTTATGTTCTCGGGTGTGTCAAAATCCGGCTCACCGGTACCGAAACCGATGATGTCCTTTCCCTCCGCCTTAAGGGCATTAGCCATAGCTGTTATGGCCAGAGTGGGAGAAGGTTTAATCTTTTGCATGCGTGACGCAATTTTCATATGTGTACTCCGCGAAGGGCACACCCGCAATGTCATTTGGGAACCGTACAATGCCACCTAATTCCCGTATTTTACTGAAAAAGATCGAAAGGTGTAATCTGATGAATAAGGTTGATGAGAAATACACCTGATCACATCCGGCCGGTCTATTTCAGTAAAGATGAGTATCGGGGTCTCCCGAGATATTTATATTACGTGAAAATAATGATGTCATGGTGTCAAGAAAGAACTTATAAAATCAAGCTTGTAAGAAAAAAAAAGAATAATTGCACTTTCTCTGCAATTGGCAGTAATATCGGTATCACATTAAGTACTTTTTCCGGTGAATCATGAACCCTGGATAACAAAATGGTTGAGTTTTTATTATAAGTGTGCTTAATAGACATATTGCCTGTTTTTACATTATACTATATTTCTTCGCACGTTTTTTTTACGATTTTTTGCTTTTTGATCTGAAATGCTCGTTATCTTCGTTTCGTTGCTGATTTTGGCTCTTGATAAAAATCATTGTAATCATTGAGCCCGCAGGGAAACACCGGGTTTTACGGTGTATTCCTAATGTTATCTGTATCAGGTTCTTGTATGAGAGTTAAATTCTGGGGAGTTCGCGGATCGTTGCCGACACCACTGACAAATAAAACCATCGAGAGTAAAATTTTCGAGGTGCTTAAGTGTGCAACACCGGCAGATATTCAAAACGATGAGAGTATTGGCCGTTTCATCGACGGTTTACCCCTGACCCTTAAAGGCACCTATGGCGGAAACTCCACCTGTTTGCAGGTATTGCCTGATAATGGTGATACGATCATCATTGACTGCGGCACGGGATTAAAGAATTTGGGTAATCAGATGATGAAAACCGAATTCGGTAAGGGGCAGGGAAGAGCCGCAATATTTATAACACATACACATTGGGATCATATTCAGGGAATTCCCTTCTTTGTTCCGATGTATGTCGAGGGCAATAAATTCACGTTCTATTCTCCCTACCATGATCTGCGAGAGCGTCTTGAATATCAACACAAGGCAACGCATTTTCCCATCGAGCTGGATTACATGTCAGCCGAGAAAGAGTTTGTTGAAATCACCAAAGAAGGTACTTTTTTTCTGAACGGATTAAAAGTGACAAATAAGCGAATGCGTCATCCCGGCGCATCTTTCGGGTATCGTTTTGAAGAGAACGGTCGCGTCTTCTGTTTTACCGCTGATTGCGAATTCAATATCGATGAGTTTGATTCCATTGATTCATATCGCACTTTCTTCGAGGGCGCAGATGCGGTTGTTTTCGATGCGCAGTATACATTTAACGAATCTATCAACAAAATAGACTGGGGGCATTCATCGGCGTCTATCGCAATTGACATAGCCGCAAAATTCGGAGTCAAGCGCCTGTTTCTCTATCATCATGATCCGGATTACGATGATGCCAAACTGAATGCCGAGCTGGCAAACGCCCGCAGCTATGTTCTCATGAATCTTGCAAAAAGAAAGATCGATATGCAGGTTGACTTAGCTACAGAGGGTATCGAAATAGAGATATGATGAGGTCGCCTGAATGAAAAAAAAGGGTCTTCCTTTTAGAATTGTCGGATATTTTTTTTTGATTCCGGGTGTGCTGATTTTTTTTCTCGGTATCGCAATGGTTGCCACCTATTCGAATGCCCAGGAGCTTTCTGCCGGTAAGGGATTGGCTCTTTTCTCCATTGGTATTATTATTCCCGGATTACTTTTTGTGATAAAGGGTTTTTCCATTGCGCAGCGGGAAGAGCAGCTTGAGTTGATTGTTACCGCTCTTCTGACTAACCGAAGAATAACGGTTGAATCACTTGCCGAAAAAGTAGGATTGCACGAGTCACTGACAAGACGTTTACTGTACAAGGGTGTTGCCGGAAAGAAACTGAAAGGTTTTTTTGACAGAAATACCGGTGAGTTTGTTCTGGAAGAGAGCCTCGAACAGAGTCAGCGTTTGGATAAGTGTCCGTCCTGCGGAGCCCCGCTCGACAAGCTCTATCTGAAAGGAGAGCAGGTGGTATGTCCTGCCTGCAATACAATAATTTCTTCATAAAAATCAGCAGCTTTCCAATCTGCCATGGATCCGCATCCATTGGTGAAGATATTTTTTGCATAAAGAGCCGGAAAAAATTGAGTTTTGGTTAAACACAACAAAGAAACAGCGAAGCTGTTTCGTCATGAATGTGTCTTTGCGTAATGCGCAATCATTCATTTTGCCAAAACGACAGTGCTTGAGACAATCGTGGTCATAAAAGGGAGACTGATAGTTCAAAAAACTATCGTGCCGTTTCCTTTTACTCGAAATTCGGTTTTGCAAGCGGGGCAGATGTAGTAGCCTTCTTCCGGAATGCGAACAAGTGTAGCGCAGCTGGCACATTCGGCTATGATCGGATTATCAAATATCCGCAGAACATTCCCGACATCGCCTGAACGGGCAATTATTTCCTCTTTATCAACGTCTTCTATTTTCAGTTTATGTTCAATATCGTTTTGGGCCTCAGCGAGCTGTGTGCGAAGAGCCTGTGTGAAATCTGACGTTGTTTGAATATAGCGTCCGAGCTTCAGCAACGAGAACAGAGCGGTGTTTTCATCATTGAGAGAACAAAGAACCAGTCCTCCGCCGTTCTGACGGGCTACTTTACTCATAAAAAGCAGGGCACCGATACCGCGTGAAGAAATAAAGGAAAGTTTCTCACAATTCAGTATTATCCTTTTTTTTCCCGATGAAATCGTGTTTTCAATTGATGCTACAAGGGCTGTCGCGGACTCATGGTTGAGTATTCCCTGTATGTGAAAAACCGCGGCCAGCTGTTGTTCGGTTGTGTGTATTGCTGTCTCGGTCATGATTTTCACCGCCTGCCTTTTCTAATCGGTATGGCGTCCTGTATGACGATTCTGGTGCTCGATGGAGAATGTTCGATTATTTCCATAACGCCATCGCTTCTTTTTTTCGCAGATACTGATTCCGTTAGCAGCTCGTCGTCATAATAAAATATGTCCGAATTTTCAGAAAGAAGATCATCTGTTATATCTGCAGTTCCGGACAAGGCCGTATCGCCGTTTTCCTCCGTGTCCGTGAAGGAAAGCGCCGCTGCGCTTGTGTCTGTAACAACGTCTTCGCCAATAGCCTCTCCTTCGGACGTGCTTTCGTCATTGTCTGAGAGTATTGAGTCGATAGCGTTTTCTATATCGCTGCCATTCATATACAATTGAGAGCTATCCTCTTCGGATGATAATTGCGGAATCTCACGGTTTTCATAGATAAGTTCCTGTGGTAGATAGGCCTTTGTGCGAATATCAGATTTCACAGAAGACGAAGCGATATGCCTGAAAATGAGTATAAGAACAATCCAGCAGGTGATTGCGGCGAGCAGAAAAAAAGCATAAATAAAGAGAACCTGATTTTCAAGTTCTGCCAGATGCTGTACTATCGTTTCGTGAAGACGGTTTTTGCCGCTTATTATGTTTATAAGACCCTGTACCTGTTCACTGAACACAATTTTTTTCTGCGCTAACAGAGAGTTTGCCCTTATCTGACGGTAAATGGCAGTTTCAACGAGATCAAGCTCTTCCTCTCCCAGTGGTACGGGCGAATCAATTGTATTGTAGTCGGTTATTCTTATTGTTGATTCGTTATCGTTAAAGGACTGTAAAATGACGCTGCTGTTGTAATAGAGTGTATTGTTTCTGATATTATTATGCAGTCTGATCCTTTCTGAATTGTCACAGTGTGCCAGAATGCTTCCGTCTTTTATCACGATGAATATCTTTTCGTAAGCGGATGCACTCGCATCAAAATACGATTGAAGATTCTGCTGGAGAGTATCCGGCGCAGACAGGACGGCAATACGGTAGATTGCCTCTAATGAGCGGGATAATTCGCTTTGCTCCATTTCAATCTGTTTGTCGACGATGGCACGCATTTCGGTATGTACGTTATAGCGGTATAGTTTCGCTGTCTGGTACCCTGCGGTAGCAAAAATTGCGGCACTGATGATCGCAGATAAAAGCATATAGAAAAATAATCTCATAAGAAGACCCGTATCATGAAAATCGGGATACGCCGGCAGCATTAAATGCGTAACAAAGCAGTTCCGTATTTAATGCTGCCGGGGCGTTTTCCCTGAAGTACTACCGCCAATATTAAACGGTCAGTACTTACCACCTATAGTATCGGTCAGATCGGGATAAACACTTACCTTTTGCGGAGATTCGTCGGTGTTACAGATAAAGTGTGATTGTTCGAAATCAATCACGACGGAAATCGTGTTGAGAAAGTGTTTCATCACCGTGAGAGAGGGGCGGAACATACCGCTATAAGAACTGCCGGCGGTGACGAATAGTATAGCCTTACGGTTCGGGGGCAAAGAAAGCGATCCGGTTCTTTTGTGGTTCCACAGGGCATGACAGCGATCGATTACCGTTTTGAGAGTTGAGGGAAGGCCGGTGAAAAAAAGAGGATATGATACGCTTATCAGCGAAGCGCTGACCAGCGTATCATATAAAAGATACATATCGTCATCGATTATACAGGCCTTTCCCGTTTTACAGGCGTTACAGGCCTTGCAGGGTTCCAGATGCATTCGTGCGGGATAAAAGCGGCTGACTCGCTCCACTCTGTCTTTAAGATACTCTTCGTGCAGGGTAGAGGAAAGACCGATCCCCGCATCGCGGGGACTCGCAAATAGCGCACAGATTTCAGTCATCGACCTTCAGCCGTGCAAAAATCATTCGACCTGCCGTGGTTTGCAGAACTGAGGTGACTGTCACATCCACCTCGTCGTGAAGTCTCTTGCGCCCGTTTTCGACAACAATCATGGTTCCATCGTCAAGATAGCCGATTGCCTGATTGGGATCTTTTCCCTCTTTAATAAGCAATACACGCATCTCTTCTCCGGGAAGAACGACCGGCTTGAGCGCATTCGATAACTGGTTGATATTGAGTACGGAAACTCCATGAAATTCAGCAACCTTGTTCAGATTGAAATCATTGGTCACGACCCGTGCTTTCATGACTTTGGCGAGTTTCACAAGTTTTGCGTCCACTTCGTTTGTGTCATTGAAATCCATATCCGAGATCTTGACTTTGATCGAATGATCCTTCTGCATTTTGTTGAGAATGTCCAGACCCCGTCTGCCTCGATTGCGCTTTATCGAATCGGCGGAGTCGGCGATCATCTGAAGCTCGTTAAGCACGAAATTGGGAATAACGAGAATGCCTTCGAGAAAACCCGTGTCGCAAATATCGGCAATACGGCCGTCTATGATGACGCTGGTATCGAGAATCTTGTATGAGACCATTCCCTCGCAGTTATCTGCATCCGGCGGTACAATTTTGTCAAAAAATGAAATGGATTCATGATTGATTGCGAAAATAAAGACAGTAAAGAATGCGACCAGATGATAGATTGAAGCCCGTAATAAGGGTATCCAATCGTATCCGGATGAAGGAACCAGGAAATCCATCCCCTTGATTAATAAAAATGCAAGAGCGTAGCCCGAAAAAAGGCCGAACAGTGCTGCCAGCAGAACCCGAACCGAGAATGTATGCGAAACGTACTCGAAAAGGATAAGGAAACCGATGGAAAGGACTATTCCCGCAATCGCCGCAATTATTGCTGCTGTTACAGAGTACTGATAGAAGTAGGAAAAAGGAATAATTGCGCAAAAGAAAGAAAAAATAATACGTAAAATCATTATCATAGCGTAACCTCTGTTTTTTGAGAAAGGTGCGATAAAGGAGTGGTAAGGTCTCGGAAAGTAAAATGAGCACCTTACCGGCATAGCAATTGTAAAAATAAATTGGAAAAATGAAAAAGACCGGTGTTTTGCCTTAATGGGTGCAAAAATGCAAATGAACTCAAAATCAGACAGTAAGTATCTTTCAGTTTTCAAAGAGCTAAACAAAACCCGGTAGTGAAACCAAGGTCTCTACCGGTTCACGGGATAACCCCGTTCAGTGTTAAAGAAACAGAATTTAAAGGATTTAGCAATAATAAAAAGTGTGTAGTGCCGGAAAAAATGGAAACAGGCGCTCAGGCTTCCGAGAGCGCCTCTGAAATGAGATTTTCCGCTTCTTCGATATCGATATCTTTCGACATAGCAACTTCGTGAATGATGAGCTTGTATGCGCTTTCGTAAAGCTTTCTTTCCATAATCGATAGTTCTTTGTCCTTTCCCCGTTTAAAAAGATCGCGGGCGACCTCAGAAACAAGAAAAATCGATCCGCTTTTCACCTTTTCGATGTTGTTCTGATAACGGATTTTCCAGTCATCCTCATGCTCGGTTACACCGTTAATGATATGATCAATCACTTTAGCGATTTCGTTTTTGGAGACGATTTTGCGTATACCAATCTCATCAGATTTTTCGACGGGAATCATCACTTTCATGCCGCTGTCGATGATATCGATCATGTAATAACGGCTTTTCTGTCCAAGAATCTCCTTCTCTTCAATGTCAGCTATTTTGCCGACACCGTGCATCGGGTAGACTATCTTATCACCTGCTTTATACATACATTCTTCTCCGCTGGGTATGGGGGGATACATCCCCCTGGGGCACTCATCCGTAAAGCAACAAGTACCTCTTCATAACAGGGTCTCTTGAGAAACAAGAGACCCATGGTAATTCAAATCTGAAAATCGAGGCAGGTAAATAGCCGCCTCTATCCCTGAAAAGCCTCAAGCTCATCTCTAAAAAAACAGCAAAGCATTATCCAATGAATGCCTACTGCCGGTCAAGCCGTGCTTTTTGATCAGGGCTGCACGACCTTTGCCTTGACCGGCTGCAAGGAAACATTCCGGTTAATTTATGGGCTTTCCTTAAATATAAGCATATATCACTGCTATTGCAAGTAAGCTGTACATGTAAGCTTATTCAATACCGCTTTCATTGATATAGGTCTGAATAATCGAACGGGTTCTTCCCCCGGAGCCGCCTTCGCTGCCCTGGCCGGTTCTGGTTCCTTCAAGAAAATATGTGTCACCGATCAGCATGACGCCTTCCGGCGCCTCGGGGAAATCCACTCCTTTAAAATCAGTGTGAATTTCTGTCATGTATTTTGCCCAGATAGGAGCGGCAACTTCACCGCCGGCCTGTCCTTTTCCGAGAGAAAGGAATGGTTTGTCATAGCCAACCCATACAACCGTAGAAAGCTCGGGAGTAAAGCCGCAGAACCAGGCATCTGTCCAGTTTGAGGTTGTACCGGTTTTTCCGGCTGCGGGATAAGTAAAGCCGCCTCTTCCGCGAACAGCACTCGTTGCGGTACCGCGATCGAGAACCCCCCGCATCATGGAGACCATAACGTAGGCAACATTTGGAGCTATGACCTGAATGGTGCCGTTTCTTTCTTTAACGGCGAGAATATCGGCGGCTTCACGCTCGAAATTGGCGATTTCATTGCCATCGGTATCAAGAACAAAACGGATCGAAATCGGAACCACATCGCGACCCATGTTCGCATATACCGCATATGCCTGAGCCATTTCAAAGGGGGTAAATTCCGAGGTGCCGAGCGCCATTGTCGGGTTGGAACTGATTCGCGAATAGGGTACTTTCAACATCCTTGAAGAGTAGTCCGTGATCGCTTCCGCGCCTACCATATCATATATCCGTACGGCAATGATGTTGATCGATTGCGCGAGAGCGTATTTGACAGTAACCGATCCGGCGTAGGTTCCGCCGTAGTTTCCCGGCGCCCATGTGCCGCCTGAAGAGTCGATATTAAGAAGCGGCGCATCCACGATAACAGTAGCGGGTGTGATGACGCGTTTTTCTATTGCAGCGCCGTACACGAAAGGCTTGTACGCTGATCCCGGTTGCCGGCGTGCCGACACCGCGCGATTATACTGGTTATCCACCCCGAAACCGGAGCCGCCCACCATTGCGCTGATATAGCCTGTTTTGGGTTCTATAGAGATCAGTGCGCCCTCAACCTTGAGATTTGACTCAACTGTCAGCGCCGCGCTAGAACGGAATGTTTCGATTATTTCCTGATTTACACGGGAATCGGTCAGCAGAGTTATCATATCCGCCGAATCAAGAACTCCATCTACGAGGACTTTTCGTGTTCGGGAATCGATATCATTGGTAACAACGACTCCCGGAAGGCTGAAAATGGTTCGAAGAAGGCTATAGGTACCGAAAAGACTTCTGTCGACCCCGCCTCTCGAAGCGGCATTGAGTCCGTCGGATATTCTCGTCTGATCCTTTACCCCGGTTTGAAGTGCTTTCTGCGCTGCAAGCTGACGTTTCAGATCAAGCGAGGTGTGTACATCGAGCCCCTCACCGTATACGATATCCTTTCCGAAACGGCTCACCAGAATCTGTCGAACATAGTCGGTGTAATAGGGGGCTTTGTCCGTTACCTTCGTATATGCGGTTTTCGTGGGATATTCAGTCATTATCGACTCAATGAATTTTGGCCAGTAAGTGCGGTACAGTTCGTCAGCTTTTTCCTTTTTCAGATAGCCCATCGAGACCATACGGTTGAGCGTGTCGCGGTTCTTCTCGTATGCATTATGCTGATTCATCAGCGGTGAATAGCGTCCCGGAGCCGATGGAAGGGCAGCCAATATTGACGATTCGATCGCGCTTATATCGCTGGGATCCTTTTCGAAAAAGAGCCGTGATGCCGAGGCGATACCGTAACAACCGTGACCGAGATATATCTGATTGAAGTACATCTCGAGTATTTCTTCTTTGGAGAACTTTTTTTCAATCTGCAAAGCGAAAATCGCCTCAAGAATTTTTCGTGAAAAAGTTCTTTCACTGTCGGTAAACAGGCGTTTTGCAAGCTGCTGGGTTATCGTCGATCCCCCCTGTACGATGGCACCAGCCTGAATATTCTTGATCATTGCACGCATGATAGCGGCAAAATTGATACCAAAATGATCATAAAATGCCTGGTCTTCAGTTGCAACAAAGGCGTTTATCAGCGTATCGGGAAGCTCATCGTAGCCGACAAGTTCGCGTCTTTCCCGGAATACTTCAGCGATAAGATCACCGTGAATATCGTATAGCCGGGTCGGCACCGACAATTGAAACTGTTTGAGGTTGCCTATGCCTGAGAAATTTTTCAGTTCCGAAGTTATGAAGCCGAAAATCAGGCCCGAGAGCAGAGCCGTCAGCATAAGCGTTCCGGTGACAAAATAACCAAAGCGTGTGAAGTATTGTTTGTTTTCCATAAAAGATAATCTCTTTCACAAGAATCACCGTTTCAGTGCCGGGTGACAATTGTTATTTGCTAAAATAGCGGGCAATGCCCGATTGATAAAAGACGGATCAATCTCTGATTTTTGCGAAAATCCAGCTCGCGATATAAAAAACCGCAACAAGCACAGCTATCAATGCGGCAATCACAATGGCAACATGTAAGAGCGTGCCGAGAAGCCGTAACAGAAATGGAAACAGGTACCTGAAAAAAATGAATATTACAGTTATCGCACCAACAGATATAAGGAAATATTGTAAACCCTTTTGCATATAACCTCAGTCTATAACCCGGGAAATGACGGAAATTCCGTGAGCCAAGTATAATAATCAAGGCCTAAAATTCAATAATTTCTCCTGCGGATGACTGCAAATTTGAGAATAAAGCAACAATTTTTTTCGAGAAATTGTTTCTGAAGACAGGCATAAGTGATGTGTCTTTGATGAAAAATTTCCGGAATATATTTGGGTACCAGTCTACTCGGCCGGTTTTTTTGTTGTCTCGACCTCTATTCTGTACTTCTTGCCGTCTCTGAAGATATTCAGAAGAATCTTTCTGTTGGGACCTGCTTTTTCGATTATAGCGATGATATCATTGATGTCCGTCACCTTGATTCCATTAATGGCATAAATGATATCGAAGCGATGAAGTCCTGCCGCATCGGCGGGTCCCCCCGCCATGAGGTTTTCAATGATGACGCCGTAATCATTCGGCCAGCCCAGTCGCAGTGCAAACTCACTTTCCATCGGGTGAAGAGAAACGCCTATGTACCCCTTGTGAACATATTTTATTTTTTTTAAATCTTCCATGAGCTCTTTTATCGAGTTGATCGGTATTGCGAAACCGATTCCCATGTATCCCCCCGACTTGGAAAAAATCATGCGGTTGACACCGATAACCTCGCCGCGAATATTGATGAGAGGACCGCCGGAATTGCCGGGATTGATAGCCGCATCCGTCTGGATGAACGAACTGTTGTCATCGAGTTCTATGTTTTTTCTTGCGGTTGCGCTTACCACGCCAACGGTAAAACTCTTTGAAAGCCCGAAAGGATTTCCGATCGCGATACCCCAGTCGCCCACTTCAACCTGATCGGAATCGCCGAAAAAGACGGCGTCAAGATTATCTTTGGGTTTAATTTTCAAAATTGCGATATCCTTTTTTGCGTCAAATCCCCTCACTTCGGCTTCGTATTTATCGTTTTCCATAATGATGGTGACTTTTTCAACAATGGTGCCGCTGGGGGCGATAACGTGAAAATTGGTGCAGATAAATCCGTCACTGGAGATGATGAAGCCGGAGCCGAGACCGGTTTGCTTTTGAATGCGGGGGATACCGAATAGCTCATAAAATGGATGATCGGGCAGAGAAACGCGATCTTCCGTTGTAATGAAGACAACCCTGGTGTGGTACAGATCATAGATTTTCCTGAATGCCTTCTGGATGTTCCAGGCACTCTTTATGTCCATATCGTTCTTAATGGGTGAATCTTCGTCGTAGCCCGTGACTTGTGACCTGTTGCTGGAGTTTGAGCAGGAGAAATAGGTTAACAGTGAAAGAATTGCTGCAAAAATGAGCGTGTATAAAAAGATTGTTCGTTTCATTCAAGGATCCGTGAAATAAGTGGTTAAGGCGGAATTACAAGGGTTTCATGATGCCGGGCAAAACGATACGGCCGCCTTTGCTGATTGCCCGATCGAGTGAAAGAGGACTATACGCAAAGCCTGGCCTTAAATTCAATCAAAAAATTCATTCTCCTTCTGAAAAGCGACAGCTTCCCTTTCCTGATCGATTCGCTCTTTAAAAATGAGAAAGTAGTTGTTCGAATTGTCGATGTTTATCTGCTGCAAGCTGGTCGTGTTTACTGGTTTGTTTTGCCTGCACGCGCCCAGAGAGAGAAGAGCCAGTACGGTAAGGAATACGGCAACAGGCCATTTGTTATGCTGTTTCATGATCGTCCCCGGCAGATAATTAACAGAGTCGGTGTTGCTGGGTGAAAAAACGATGGAAATACCGAATTCATATTCCAATTATAGCATCATTCTTCCCGAAATCAAGTGATTTACCGTAATGAACGGTTTTTTTGTACACCTAATCTGATTTTGCCCAAGAACCTGTAAAATAAATTTTACTTGTAAAAAAAAGGCACTATCGGCTCATATAAAGCGATACGGAAAAAGGTAAGTGCCTGTGAGCCGGGTTAATATCCGTCTTTCGGGATCGCAGGAACAGGGGTATACGATGAAAGTGGTGCACGTACTCAAAAGAATCGAAACGATCGACAACGATATCAAAGAGCTTCGAAAAATTGAGAAGTCGATTGCCAGTAATAAATCTTTTTCGACACCATTATACCTGTCCATAGAGCATCAGATCAATCTTCTGCTTGGCGAGCGGGTGAAGCTTTTTGAACTGAAAATCGCAAATCCTCCCCTTGAGCTCGAAAAGGAATATCCCGACAAAGACGATAAACCGCTTAAGCCCCTTCTGCAGAAGAAAAAAGCGAAATCTGTCCGAAAAGAGGGGGGCGGCGTTTCTGCGGGTTCCGCCGCTAAAAGTTCACCCGCCAAAAGTATTGTTCAGAAAAGTGCCCCCGTCGATGACGACGATGATCTTCCTTTCAAGATGCTGACGCAGGATCAGATCGATAAAAATTTCGATTCGATGCAAACATCGCGTGAGCGCGCAAGCGACAGCGATGACAAACTTGAGTCTGTCAAGGTGCTTGATATGGCTTTGGAGAGCGGCAAGATAGATCATGCTGAAGCGAAAAAAATTCAGGAGAAGCGCAAGATAAGATTTTTCCGTGATAATTTTCCGGGAAGTGACTCCTGATCATAAGAGTTGTACGGATCGCAGATCATGCCGCCGCGTAAAGATTGACGCCGTGGTCGCTGTGCGAATATATAATGCAGAGATACTTTTCGATCGAAGCAAAGGGTAATATTCATAATCGTGCCACCAGAGAATTACATGACCAATACTACACTAGTTTCCTATCCTCAATCACATGATGACTATCTGCTCTCTCTGACCGGACTGCGTTCGAAGTATATGGTGCCGTTTGCGGGCAGACATCGTATTATCGATTTTACCCTGAGAAACGCGGCTTATGTTAAGGCGGGTGCCGCACTGGTTTTCAGCAAACTTGTCGATGATCTGCCCTATTATGTTGAAAATCATCCGCTGGTAAAAGAGGGAAAGATAGCGGCATCAGTTATAACTTCGCCGAATCTGACGGTAACCGATTTTCACGATGCAATTGCGGCAACAAAGTCCGAATATTTCATACTTTACAACGGTGACAATCCCTGTTTTATAAATTTTGAAAAGCTCTTTCGCGAATATCTTTCCGCAAAGGTTCCTTCGATTCTTTTCAGAATCGTCATGAACGAGACATCGTCAATGGCGCACACCGTTGTTATAACGAACCGTGAATTTCTGCTTGATGCCGCACAATCGGCCATGGCAGAGAACCGCATATCCCCGAATATCTTCGAAATGCTTATTAATCGGCTTATCAACAAGGGAATCAACGAGAGCGAATTCGAGGCGATTTACTGGCCGGTAAAAAGTGTTGTGGATTACTACGAATATAACATGTATGTGATCAACACTCCTTCGATTTTCAACATGATATACAATGATCCCCTCATGCAAAACGCTTTCGAATGTGAAAGAACCACACAGATCGGCCGCCATGGAAATGTCTCGGGATCATATGTCAGTGAGGGCTGCTTCCTTAACGGTACCATTATCAATTCCATCGTGTTTCCGGGGGTTGTTGTCGCGGAAAACGCCTGCGTCAGAAATTCGGTATTATTACCCTATGTCGCCGTCGGGCGGGGGGCGAAAATAGTGCGCAGTGTCATTGACGAGTACACCGATTATAATCAAAGTGATGTTCTTTTTAACATAGGCGAGAGGGCGCGTATCGGAGATGACGAAGTGCTGAATCTGAAAAACAACGACAATTCCCGCGCAATTTTTAATTCGATCAGTCTTATCGGAAAAAACGCCATTATTCCCGAGGGCATAAAAATCGGCGCCTCATGCTATGTCGCCTCGGCCACTTCCATTACCGCCTTCAATTCACAGCGGGTGCTTGATGACGGCTGTTCCATCCTTCCATTGGCTCCCGGGCTTGAATAGCGTATGAAGGTGTCCGCACACAAAATCGTATTGTTAACCATACTGTTTTTTGTGTGTCCGGCGCTTCTGTGCTACGAAATTGCGGTTGTCCCTTACCGCGGTGAGTTTTCAGGAAAAAATGAACCTGCTGCCAGTGAAGATTATGCCAAAATCATAGGTCTGGTTGCCCGTGTCAAGTACGGTGACAGGCTTTATAGTTCTGTACAAATCGCACGCGATATGCGCGGCTATCGGATTGACCCGTCGGCGACGATTACCGCAGATGATCTCATGACAATCGGTAAAAGCCGCTACATGGATTACATTCTTACGGGAACCATTATCAGGGGGGAGAGCGGCTATACGGCGGCTTCACTTCTGTTTTCGCCCGAGAAGGGGCGTGTTATTTCCCGGTCAAAGGTAAGTGCGAACACCCTTTATGATCTGGCGGAAAAGGACATGGATGAGTTGTATAATTACCATGTTCCCCAGAAAAAGTATCTTGCTGTGGCAACGGCTGATCTGGTCTTTTTGGTTGATACATCCTTTCATAATGCTGATGAACTTTCTTCTATAAAAGAAGCAATTTTGGCGGTCGGTGATCGCCTCTTCAACACCATGCCCGGCAGCAGAATCTGTGTCGTGGGCTTTTCCGAAAAAAAACAGTATGTCTCTCATGAGTGGTGCGGGGGGATGCCCAGGCTGAATACGGTACTGGCACAGATTAAACCCTATGGCAAGGGCACCGAAGAAGGCCTTGCACAGGCGCTGCGTTTTGTCGGCCGTGATTTGCGTTTTCAGGCACAAAATCGCGCATTGTGGATATATACCAATACAGCCCTTTCTCCAGGAAAAACAGTTTCAGAGGCGCGTGAGATCGCAGCGCGAAAAATGGAGGTGACTGTTCTTGCGGGGGGACGCATCCCTTCATCGGGAGGGGGATATGCTTCATTTGTGGAGATCACCAGAGGTAAGCTTTCTTTTTCGGGGTATCACCAGGTGTTTGTCGATCATACGCAGAGAGAATATCACCTTTTTTACGAAGGGGGAAGGTTATATCAGTCTGAAGCCCGTCAAAGCTGGCGCGACGGCATAAAGGCCCTGAAGCTGCGAAGCATTGAAAAGCAGGGGGCACTTCCTTCTCACTTCCCCGCGATAGCCCGTGAAGAGGGAATTACTGTTATACACTCATCCCCCCTTGAAACGAATATTACGGAACTTACACTGAAGCGCTATGATGCCCAGAAATTTCTCGCAAAGGCCGGATTGCCGATAGCACGGGTTCTGTTCGGTTACGGTGAACTCAGCCTCTGGTGCGATGTCAGCGAACAGGCCGATCTTGCCTTTTTCAGGCGGCAGAAGAATGCCTCTTTCACATTTTTTCTCGGAGTTCGTGTGAAAAGCGATAAAAATGCTCCATATGGATTGTCCATTTTACCGATTTATTTTTATGATATTGAGCCTGAAGCCGTGCCCGAAGCACTGAAGGCTCCCCTGTCAGAAATACTGAAGAATCCCGGCAAGTACGCAAACGATGGGCTTCTTTCCCCCCCCCTATGGTTCACCAATGTTTCGGTTCTTGAAATCAGAGAACTGAAAAGCAGTGATGACATCAGGTAGAGTTAATTATTCAATCCGTCTGGACCGATAATCAAGTAAGTGTTTGATGACGTATGGTTATCCCCCTTTTTTTTGTGTATCTTAAGCGAAATGTCTCGTGTTGTGCGGATGAAAAAAAGAGAAACAGAGGCTTATCCGGATGAAACGGATTATAATGGTATTAGTAATCATCAATTTGTTAATCGTGTTTCCACTTTTTTCAGCGGAGAAGGGGAGTGCCGGAATTTTGGTCTATTCCTTTCACAATGAATACGGCTTGGGCGCCAACAGCCATTATTCGACAATACTCGCCGAAGGGCTGGCCGGCCAGTTGCAGGCTTCCGGTCATTATCGTGTCGAAAAAAATCAATCGGTAAAAGCGGCCTATCGCACAAATTCCCCAAGCCGCAAAGTGCTGGAGCGCGAACTGCGCTATACCTCTGAAAAGCAAAACTACGATGTAATCATCAGCGGTTCGTATCGTGTAAACGGCAATACGATTACTGTTCTGGCAAATGTGTATATGGCCGATGCTGACACGATCAAAGTTGTTGTTGCGAGCGGTACAAGCGGTGTTTTGTTCGGATCTTTTATCAATAATCTTACCGAAAAAATTCTGCGTATTATCAGGTCGTCATATTCGGGCACATTATCCGGACCGAAAATTTTACCCGAACAGCGCTATTTTAAACATTATTCCCTTATTAGTATCACTTCCGAACCCGGTGCGCAATTGTTTTACACTCTCGACGGAACAACACCCAAGGCTGATACGGGAATAGCCTATTCTGAACCCTTTGAGATTTATGAATCGCACAGTGTAAGCGCGGTCAGTTACAAAAACGGTTCGTATTCTCCGGTGAATAGAAAACAATTTACGCAGATGTATCGCGTAAGTCCTTTTGAAACGAAAGTGTTGTATGGATATGCACAGTTTCTGTCTCCCTCGCATATGGGAGATATCGGCTCAAGTCCGGTCGTAAGCGCCATGCTGTGTTGGGAAATTGCCACTAACGATGAGGTCAGAAAAGTTCCGGTGTTGCGCGACATGGGACTCATGGCGAGAGGCGATTTTGCCGGTTCAAACATCGAGGGGCCTTTATATGCGAGTTTACAGAATTATTCGGCCGGTTTCTTTTACCGCATACGAATCGGTTCCCGGGTGATGATAGATCTGCCGCTGAATGCCGGTCTTAATGTGTGTTCGCATATAGACGATGGTGAAGAAGAGTTTACAAGCGTATTTTACAAGTCCGGCAGTGCACAGGATGTTTCATACCAGCCCGTTTTTAGCGGCGCTTTGCTTTTCAACTGGGGATTTTCCCATCTGGGATGTACGCTCGGTCCGTCATTTTCGTATATACATAATCGTGATAATGCGATTATGTATATAGCCTGGCAGGGCGGTTTGTTCGTTAGAATTTGAAGGTCTTATGGTACTCGAATGGTCTGTATAGATATCGGCAATACGGCAATCAAGGGATGGAAATGCGAGATTGCCGATAAATCGTGTGAGAAACCCGCTCCTGTTGCAATCTTCAGTTGTGAAACAAACCTGCCTGACAAAGAAATATGCGCTATTCTATCGCAAAATCTACAGTCGCAGGAACATCTTCGTTACGTCTCTGTAGTTCCCACAAAAAATATTCTTTTAGAGTCTGTTTGTGAAAAGAACCATCTCTTTTGTGAGCAATATGATCCCGCATCAGATACGCGAATAGCTTATGATTATGCGGCTCCCGGACATGACCGCATTGCGGCTGCAGCAGGTGCGGCAAGCGCTTATGATCTCAGTGATTTCATCGTTGTCGATGCCGGTACTGCGGTAAAAATTGATCTTGTGACGAATCGTGTTTTTCGGGGCGGTGTAATATTGCCAGGGCCCGGGCTTTCCCTGAGGGCGCTTGCCGCAAATACCGCCCAATTACCGGAAATTACTCCGGAGATGAGCGCGCCGCCCGGTACCGACACCGTTTCGTGCATGCGTTCCGGTGTCACATACGGTATTTGTTATGCAATTGACGGGTTTATCGCCTCTTATCGTGATAACTACGGCATGCTGCCATGTATCGTGACCGGGGGTTTTGGTGAACTGTATTATCGCTTTTCTGCGAACCGGGCGGCGCCTCCGCTGTTCGATCCGGCGTTGATTGCGAGGTCTTTGATCACCTATCATCCCGTCAGCCGGCAGTAAGTGTTGTGTGTGTTGTCGCGTAAATTGCATGAATACACGGCTTTTATCGGCTGAAAGTCTTCATAATAAAAAAGTCTTGCCAAAAAAGCAAGCTGTGCCATAGATGTTCGTGATTGGCGATAATTCGAGGAGGGATGGCGAGAGTCATCCCTCATCTGTTATATATGGGAAAAATACTTGCGATCTTGTAGATTTGAGGTTTAGCGGCGGTAACAAATTATTTTGCCGCGGATTGTACGGTTTTTTTCGATGATATCAATCAATCAGCCAGCAGGGTAATGGGGTGCAGTTCAGAAAAGACGAAGTAATTGAATGTGCGCGTAAGGCCGCAGATGCGTGTGGTTTTGAGATTTACGAAATTGTTGTGCAGCTTCGTAAAGGGTCGGTAAGAGTTGATGTCAAGATTGACAACGGTTCGCTGATCTCCCACGACGATTGTTCTCGATACACAAGAGAACTCACTTCTCAGATTGATAGTACGCTTCAGATGGAGAATTATGTCCTTGAAGTATCTTCGCCCGGACTGAAACGTAAGATCAGAAATTACGGGGAATATATCAGATTTCTAAAATCACCGGTGAAGGTAGTGCTTGTTGAGGGCAGGGTGGTCATGGGAATGCTCGAAAAAGTGGAAGATGGTACATTGACCATTATTGATAATAAAAAAGAACAAATCGTTTCTATCGAATCGGTAAAATATGCAAACCTTGATTATTGAGACAGGGGATTTAACTCATGAACGTTAATTTTTTTGAGGCTCTTCATCAAATCGCTACGGAAAAGGGGATAACCCGTGATGAGCTGGAGTCAATCGTTGAAACCGCGATGATGTCTGCCTATAAAAAGCAGTTCCTTTCAACCGATAACATGCGTGTCGTCTTTAACCGTGACCAGAATACGATTCAGATAGCTTCATTGAAACTGGTTGTAAAAAAAGCCCGTGATCTTGGTGAAGAGGTTTCTTTCGACGAAGCGGTACAGATAAAGCCTGATATTTCTGTCGGAGACATGATTGAAATACATCAGGATCCCTTCAAGCTTTTCGGACGTATCGCCACTCAGACCGCGAAACAGGTTATCATACAGAAGATTAAAGAAGCCGAAAAAAATATCATATTCAACGAGTTCAAAACAAAAGAGGGCGAGTTGATAAATGGTTATATGCAGCGGCGCTCGAATGACACGATTTTCGTTGATATAGGTCACGGTGGTGTTGAGGGAATTCTTCCTCGCAGAGAGCAGTCTCCTCTTGAACACTATAAAACAGGTGATCGTATCAAAGCGCTTGTATGGAAAGTGGAGAACAAGACAAAAGGGCCGAATATCATTCTTACGCGTACGCGTCCCGAATTTGTCGAACGCCTTTTCGAAATGGAAATTCCCGAAATATATGACGGAATTGTGGTAATAAGAAGAATAGTCCGTGAGCCGGGTCTTCGGACAAAGATAGCGGTGAGCAGTACTGACCGGGATATAGATGCGGTCGGAGCCTGTGTCGGTATGAAAGGCAGCAGAATTCAATCCATTGTCCGGGAAGTAGAGGGCGAAAAGGTAGATATCATACAGTATTCTTCTGAAAAGCGGATGCTCGTTGAAAATGCGTTGACGCCCGCCAAGATTCGTGAAGTGATTGAGTTGCGGGATGGCAGTGTCGTAGCTGTCGTTGATCAGGATCAGTTTAACCTTGCAGTCGGTAAATCATGGCATAATGTGCGTTTGGCATCGCGTCTTTGCGATTGTGAAATACGAATTAAAACAGAAGAGCAGTACAAAGAAATGCTTTCTTCTGAAGATTCACAGCTTGTTGTCAATCAGCTTTTTTCTGATACGACCACTGATGAAACCCCCCTCACAGAGCTTCCCCTTGAACCGCGAATTATTGAATTGCTTGAAAAGGGCGGTATTCTGTCAGTTGAGGATCTGGTTGAAAGTACGATAGACGACGTGATGCAGTTAGACGGTATAGGAGAAAAGACGGCCAGAAAAATATTTGAAATACTTGAAGAAAACGTTGACCTTGGTCTTGATGAAGAGGAATAGGGAAGTAAGAGTGTCGCGGGTGGGTATACCGCAGAATGAATAGTAAGGATTTTCATGAAACTGAACGATATTGCACAAAAAAACAGAGTAACTGTTGATGACCTTTTCAGTATTTGCAAGGAGTTGGGAATACAATATGCCGATGATTCGTCATCAATTTCCGACAACGACTCCTTTTTGGTTCAAAAACGTATAGAAACGATCCAGAAAGAGAAAACGCGAAAAGCCGAAGAGCAGCGTAACGCCAAATCCGGCGGACAAAAGATTAAATTGAAGCGCAAGGTCGCTCCCAATGCGGCTGAACATATTAAAGCAGAAATTGAAAAACACGCCAGCACAGAAGTACCTGCCGCCGCTGTCCAGGGCGCTCTGCCTTCCGAAGCGGGTAAAGCCCAGGAAACCGGGCATAGTGAAAAGCCTTCATCAAGCCGTTCAAGCACAAGACAGGGGGGCGATAGT
>JAEWVL010000376.1 GCA_023396665.1 Spirochaetota bacterium | reverse complement strand
AACCCTGAACTTTACGCTGACATCGAACTCAATAATCCTGAAACTGTTCGAGTCATTGAACAATATATTGAATCCAATCTCGAACTGCTGACTATCGTTAGAAGAAAAGACCGTGAAGGATTTATACGAGAATTCATGAATGCTTCGGAATACCTAGGTGATTATAAAAAAGTTGCTGAAGACAAGACGAATAAGATAATCGAATACATATCAGGATTATAGCATGAATTCCATCAAAATCTATACCGATGGTTCATTTATCAATGGGAAATGCGGTTTCGGAGCGGTTATATTAAATGATGGCGGTATTATCCACGAAATATTCGGATCCGTTACAGAAGAATCCATGCTGGCACACCGTCAGGTTGCAGGAGAAATAGCAGCTGTTTTTGAATCATTGGAATGGTGTATTAAAAACAATATTAATAAAGTTCAAATTTTTTATGACTACGAAGGTGTTGCGTCATGGGCAGCCGGTAAGTGGAAAACGAATACTGAATTAACAAGCCGATATGCTAACTATTTCAAAAAATGCCCGGTGTCTGTTTCATGGATCAAAGTAAAAGCACATTCGGGAGATCAATGGAATGATTACGTCGACAAACTGGCAAAAACCGGAGCTCAGGGAAAACCCGGTACAACAACGAATGTAAAAGTTAAAGCAGATGTAGGACATGAAAAAGTTTCAATTGCGTTTTATAAGTTTCTTCTGGACGAAGGTTTGAACGTTATTCATTGCGGTATCATTAATAACTGTTTTTCCCGCATTGAGATTAGAGACCCCGACAAGAGGGGTATTATTGATATTTATTCAAAGAAAGACGGTCCAAAAATTGATTTGCGGGCATTTAAAGAAATCGCAGAACAGGCAAAGATTGAGGAGTTTTGGGTTTATTTTCTTAAAAATTATTCATCCAAATAATATTTGACATTCAATATACCCAATATCCCCTTTTGTTACATTTATTATCTGAAATGACAGATCATACAATTACCTGTAAAAAAGGGGTTACAATGCAAAGCCGTACAATACAGGGGAGTTTATGAGTACAGAAAAGGGACTTCTTCCCGATCATCATATATATATAAAGTGCCGTTTCAAGTCGTCTGCAAGAAGTTTATACGGTCTGGCTCTGATATCGTTTAATCCTTCAGGGCTGATAGAGTCTTACCATGTAATTGCTTCGACATTCTCTGAAATTTACCAAATTGAAATAGATTCCCCTTGGAATAGTTTTGAAAGCACGATTGTTCAAACTAAGTGGGGGGGTAAATACAATCAAAATGTAACCCGCGATTTACAAATGCAAGTTGAAGCTTTGATTGATGACACCTTTCAAAGGACACATCTTTTTGATGCTGCTAATGATTATGATTATGGAACAGTTGAACAAATCATGTTCGATTCCGTAAAGCGAATCATTCAAGATAAAAACATGAAACTGGATATCGGTATCGAAGAGGTCACCGAACAGGATATTGCCGAAGTTAAAGAGCAGCGTGAAAAAGAAAGACTATTGAAATACACGCAAAAAGAAGACAAACTCAGTCTTGATTCCTTTCATCTTGACGAAGGATCGGTTCTTCTATCTGCAACTTTGATACTGTCGCCTGTAAAAGGAAAACAACTTTCCGAAATTAGACTCGGTGATAGAATCATGGTGAAAATTGACGCCACAACAGCACACGGCCAACACTATATTGATCACTACAATTTAAGGGACGATACGATAATCAAACCGATACCTGCACAGGTAATTGACATCAAAGCTCCATCCAAAAACGACCCGATTTTGTTATTGTTAATGATCGAGCAAGGGGTTTATTGCAAGTGTATCGAAGAGGAAAGACAGGTAAAACTACGAATGTTTGACCCAGTAACCGATCGGCCTGTTCACGAATTAAAAAGAACCATTCGAATGAAACAACAAGCGCAATATGCAACACCTGCGAATTACTCTGAAAATTCAAATTTAACAATAATATTATCTGTGGCGCTGGTGCTCCTCTTTCTTGTGCTAATCAGTGTACTATACATTATACTATGGTAGATACAGGTGCAATATGGACTCAAATATAGAATACATCTTAAAGTTATGTTACGAAAAAGATGTTAAATTCATCAAGCTATGGTTTTCTGATATTCAGGGAATACTGAAGACTTTTGCAATCACAAAGGGTGAACTTGAAGATGCGATGTCTGAAGGTGTTCGTTTTGACGGATCGACTCTCAACGGTCTGTTAAGACGGGATGAACACGAATTGATCGCCATGCCTGATCCCTCCACGTTTCAAATTCTCCCCTGGAGGCCACAGGAAGACTCCGTAGCCAGAATGTTCTGTACAATTCATTCTATGGATATGAACCCATGTCAGCTTGATTCCCGCTATATTCTGAAAAGAACACTGGAAAAGGCCGCTTCTCTCGGATACAGGTTTTACACCGGCCCTGAAATTGAATTTTATCTGTTCAAAAATAGTGCGACCCCTGAATTAATCGATATCGGCGGCTATTTTGACCAAACTCCGCTTGACCTTGCTACTGATTACAGAAGGCAGATTGTTCTGACACTTGAAAAAATGGGCGTAGATATCATTTCCTCTCACCATGAAGGGGGACCAAGTCAGCATGAGATCGATCTTCGCCACGAGGATGCCCTGACGACCGCTGACAACATTATGACTTTCAAAATAGTCTCAAAGGAAATAGCACAAAAAAATAATGCGCACGCATCGTTCATGCCAAAACCGTTGTCGAGTGCAAACGGCTCTGGAATGCACATGCACATGTCTCTTTTTCAAAACGACGAGAACATTTTCTATGATTCCAAGACATATCTCAATCTATCAGATAAAGCAAAATCGTTCATGGCGGGCATTATTAAACATGCGCCAGAATTTACTGCGCTTACAAACCAATGGGTTAACTCATATCGAAGATTTGTTGCGGGGTGTGAGGCTCCAATGAACCTATCCTGGAGCCAAAACGCCAATACAGCATTATTGCGAATTCCACAAATGAGGATTTCTAAGCCATCTTCAATGAGAATTGAGCTACGCACGCCAGACCCGGCCTGCAACCCCTACCTTGCCTTAGCCGCTGTTTTATCAGCAGGTCTTAAGGGAATTGAGGAATGTTATAAGCTATCCCCTGAACTGGAAGAAACTGTCCAGCTGTCGGGAGAAAGAAACGGACAGTTCGAATTGCTCCCCAAAAATCTGGTTGAATCAATACAGTTGTTCAGCAAAAGTGAACTTATGAAAGAAACGCTGGGGCAAGAAATGCTTTCTTTATATACCGAAAATAAAATGATGGAAATCGAATCCTTCAACAGACATGTTTCTGATTATGAAGTTTCGAAGTTCTTTCATCTGCTGTGAAGATATATTACAGGAAATGAAACAAATGGAAATTGAAACTATTGTTCAGGACAATATAATCATTCTCAAATTGTCCGGTAAATTCAACATTGATCACGTTGAGAAATTCAATCGATTGCTAAATGACTATTTCAGACAGTCTGTATCTGCAATCGCGATTGAACTTCACAAGATCGAATACCTGGATTCTTCTGCTCTCGGTTCACTAATCAAGGCAATGAATATCGCAAAAACGAACAAAATTGATTTCTGCCTTTACAATCTTGAAGAAAACATTTTGTCTGTATTCAGGCTTTCTTATCTTGATAAATTTTTCATTATTTTATCAAGTGAAGAGATGAGTAATCGTTACCCGGGAATTACTTTTTAAAATAATTACCCGAAATTCGAAAAATTTTCAATGTCAGATCGATAATTATTAGCTTTACCTTGATAGGCATTCAAGATGCATTTTTTTACCAAATGGATTTTTGACTTAAATCTGATAAAAAAAAGACCCGAGTAGATCGGGTCTTTTTTTTCATTTTTGATTTTTCATTGGATTATTGCATTATTTTGCTTTAGCGTGAAAATGCTTACCCCACATAAGAACAAAAGGAGATGCTACGAAGATTGAAGAGTACGTACCAATTACAACACCGAAAATCATAACCTGAGCAAAATCACGTATCCCCTCACCTCCGATAAAGAAAAGAGCGAGAACAGAAAATAATGTAGTCAGAGATGTTAGTAAGGTTCGCGATATTGTTTGATTTATAGCACTGTCAAAAGTCTCATTCGACATCAAGGTATCTTTTCCCTCAGAGTTCTCACGAATACGGTCAAAAATAACTATTGTATCATTAACAGAATAACCGAATATTGTGAGAAAAGCAGCAATAACAGGGATGTTGATTTCGATACTCATGATGCCACAAAAAAGAAAAGCGAGAAGTACGTCATGTACAAGCGCAATCATTGCGCCGAATGAATACTTCATCTCAAAACGGAAAGCAAGATACACCATCATCATGATCATAGCAAGTATTCCCAATTTGATTGCTGCTCTTTTCAGATAGTCACCGATTGCAGGCCCAACAGTTTCAAGACCAAGCTGTTCAGCTGCTGGAAATTTTTCTTTAACAACAGACCAAAGTAAATCAGAGCTTTTCTTTGCGTCATTATTCAAGTCGAGCAATCGTGTTGTAATGATATATTCATTCTGTGTCTCAGCGCCGATTTCCTGTACAGAAGCACTAATCCCTTCATCCTGAAGTCCGGTTCGAATATCATTGATTGAGGTTCCCGCAGCAAATTGAGCCGTAAGCTTAACACCACCAGCAAAATCGATTCCCCAATTAATCCCCCCCCGCAGGAAAATTGTTGATAAAAGAAAAACGATCACTAATGACAAAGAAAAAGCAAAAGCCAGATATCGAAACCGCATAAACGGAAATAATTTTTTCACTCGTTGACTCCTTACACCTAAATACTAAGAGATTTAATATTTTTGGGGGACACCCAAAGCTGAAAAATTGTCTTTGAAATAAACAGAGATGTAAACATACTCGACAGTATTCCAATTATCAATGTCACCGCGAATCCTTTTATGGGACCGGTACCGACTTGCGACAGAATAACTGCAGCCAGCAAAGTGGTGAGATTTGAGTCAAAAATCGTCCAGAATGCCCGTTCAAAGCCGTTAGAAACTGCCACTTTCGGACTTTTCCCTTTTTTCATCTCCTCTTTTATACGCTCGTAGATAATGACATTCGCATCAACTGCCATACCAACAGTGAGAATTAGTCCCGCTATACCCGGCAATGTAAGTGTAAAACCAAGCATCGAGAGAAAAGCTAAAACAAAAAGCATGTTCAAAACCAGGCATAGGTCGGCAACAAATCCTGAGACTTTATAATAAATTATCATAAAAAACATTACGCCGATAAGGCCGACAATAATAGCCTTAACACCGGAATTAATAGAGTCCTGTCCGAGAGATGGGCCTACGGTGCGTTCTTCAATAATTCTCAATGAAACCGGCAAGGCACCTTCCTTGATAATTCGTGTTAAAATCTGCACTTCCTCTACAGTAAAATCACCCGTTATTATCGCTTGCCCTCCGCTTATCTGGCTATTTATCTGCGGAGCACTTCTGACCTTCTCGTCTATGACAATGGCCAATCTTTTCCCTTTGTTCTCATTCGCCGTAACATTAGCGAATTTCGCCGCACCTTCACTGGTTGTATTAAAATGAACCGCAGGGCGCTGCATTTCATCATATCCCTCTGAAGCGGTTGCAAT
>JAEWVL010000247.1 GCA_023396665.1 Spirochaetota bacterium | reverse complement strand
ATAATTACATTCTCTTTCAAACCGCGAAGCATGTCTTCTTTGGTCTTAATAGCCGCATCTGTAAGAACTCTGGTCGTTTCCTGGAATGAAGCGGCCGAGATAAACGATTCTGTATTAAGAGACGCCTTGGTTATTCCCATGAGTACCGGTTCAGCCGAGGCGGGTAATCCCCCCTCCACTATAACCTTGTCATTTTCGTCTTTAAACGCAAATTTATCGACGATTTGCTCGATGACAAAAGTGGTATCACCCGGATCGGAAATTCGAACCTTTCTGAGCATCTGACGAACAATAATTTCGATATGCTTGTCGTTGATACCAACACCCTGAAGGCGATAAACCTCCTGAACCTCGTTAACAAGAAACTTCTGAAGCTCAGGTCGTCCTTTGATTTTAAGGATATCGTGCGGATCTATTGAACCATCATCAAGTTTCTCACCTTTCCGGATGAAATCGCCATCCTGAACACGAAGAAATTTTGATGCGGGAATTGAATACTCACACTGTTCATTGTCATTTTCGAGACGGATTTTGCGTTTGTTTTTAACCGTATCACCTATTACAACTGTACCGTCGATTTCAGCCAATGTCGCCTTGTCTTTCGGTACTCTTGCCTCAAAAAGCTCGGCAACACGGGGAAGACCGCCGGTAATATCCTTCGTACGCTCTGCTTCCTTGGGTATCTTTGCAAGAACCGTACCCGCTTTAACGTTGGTCCCGCCATCAACCATAAGGTGGGCGCCTTTGGGAAGTAGATAGATCGTAGGATCACCGGATTTTCCATACACATTGATCCGAGGTTGCAATTTTTCAGTCTTGTACTCGACAATGATTCTTTTTTTTGCGTTGGACATCGGATCTGTCTCTTCTACGAGAGACTTATTCATCTCAACATCAACGAATTCCACGTTTCCGTCAATCTCAGTGATAATCGGCTCCATCATCTGGTCGATTGTGGCGAGAATCTCATAACGGTCATAGAACTCGCCTTTTTCGGCAAGAATTTCAGCGCCGACATTTACCGGTGCCGAATGCACGTCACCGAGGATTACAATTTTCGTCGGAAGAATTTTCACAAAACCGGAGTTCTTTGAAATCTCTTCGGATCCATCCTGATTTAAAAATAGTTTGGATCCCGGATAGACTTTAACACCCTCTTCGACAAGAACTCTCGTATCCTTACTGATTTTGTAATCCACTACAATTCGCTGAATTTCAAAATAACCGCGTCGAACAGAAATTGTTTTCATGTCGTCCGTGGTTATCGTTCTGAAAGTCATATTTTTGATGTAAACCGGATAGGGAAATCTGATATCGCTTTCACTCGCAGAACCAGTCGCTATACCACCGATGTGAAACGTACGCATCGTCAACTGAGTTCCCGGCTGACCGATCGACTGCGCGGCAATGATACCGACGGCTTCGCCTATATTGATCGGTTTTCCATTTGCAAGATTGCGACCGTAACACTTTGCGCAAATTCCGTGACGGGATTCGCACGTGAGCACTGATCTAATTTCCAGTGAGTCGATCTTGAGCTCGTCAATTCTCTCGGCAATTTCTTCTGTGATGATCTCATCGGCCTTGGCAATAAGTTCGTTCGTTACAGGATGATACAGATCATACAGAAGCGTACGCCCGACAACACGTGACCCAAGGGATTCGATGATATCGTCACCCTCTTTCAGAGGAACAATTTCAATACCAACAGTAGTTCCGCAATCCTGTTCGGTAACGACGACATCCTGCGAGATATCTACGAGTCGGCGGGTAAGATAACCGGCATCGGCTGTCTTCAACGCGGTATCGGCCAGACCCTTACGGGCACCGTTAGTAGAAATGAAGTATTCGAGAACGTTAAGACCCTCTTTAAAATTCGCTCGAATGGGAACATCAATAATCTCACCGCTTGGTTTTGCCATAAGACCGCGCATACCGGCAAGCTGCTTTATCTGCTGGCGGCTACCGCGGGCACCTGATTGCGCCATGACGTAGACGTTATTGAATCCGCCCTGTTCTTTGGACAGGTTGTTCATCATTACATCGGTGATCTGGTCGTTAATCTGTGTCCATTTGTTGACAACCAGATTAAAGCGCTCCTCGTTTGTTCTCATTCCGAGTCGGCGTTCTTCTTCGTATTTTTCAACTTCAAGATTCGCCTTTCGAATTATCTCTTCTTTTTCAACAGGAACAATAATATCAGAAATTGAAATTGTCGGAGAAAAATGAGTTCCGTATTTGTAGCCGAGATCCTTGATACGGTCGAGATTGACAACTGTCTCCTCGGGACCGAATTCGCGGAAAATATCGGCAATGATAACGCTGAGCTCTTTTTTTCCCACAACATGGTTAACATATTTGTATTCTTCAGGAAGTGAAGCATTGAATACCAGCCGACCGGGAGTGGTCTCAAGAATAGTACCGTCTTCCTGATAAAATTTTATTCTGGTTCTATAAGTCAGATTGCCGAAATCAACGGCTCTCATAACTTCATCCACCGAGTCAAACGCCTTCCCTTCACCTGCAGCACCCTCTAATTGTGAAGTCAGATAGTAGATACCCAAGACGATATCCTGTGACGGCGTTACAATCGGCTCACCATTCGCGGGTGAAAGAAGGTTGTGCGCAGCAAGCATAAGTGTCCAACACTCAAGCTGTGCACGCGGTGAGAGGGGAACGTGTACCGCCATCTGGTCACCGTCGAAGTCGGCATTGAATGCCTGACAGACGAGGGGATGCAGACGGATAGCTTTTCCTTCTACCAGAACCGGTTCAAAAGCCTGTATGCCAAGACGGTGAAGTGTAGGAGCACGATTCAGAAGAACAGGATGCTCAGAAATAACCTCTTCAAGAACTTCCCAAACCTCATTCTTCTCGTTTTCGACCATTCGCTTGGCTGATTTGATATTGGGGACATAGCCCTTATCGACAAGACGGCGCATTATAAACGGTTTGAAAAGTTCGATTGCCATTCTCTTCGGAAGACCGCACTGATGAAGCTTCAACTGCGGCCCGATAACGATTACAGAACGACCGGAGTAGTCCACACGTTTTCCGAGCAGATTCTGACGGAAACGCCCCTGCTTTCCCTTAAGCATATCTGAAAGCGATTTGAGAGGTCTGTTTCCTTTGCCTTTTACCACACGCTTGCGACGGCTGTTGTCAAAAAGCGCATCGACAGCCTCCTGCAGCATGCGTTTTTCGTTTTTAACGATAATATCAGGCGCCCGAAGGGCAAGAAGACGCTTGAGACGATTGTTTCTATTAATAACACGACGGTACAAATCGTTAAGATCTGATGTCGCAAAACGACCACCGTCTAGCTGAACCATCGGACGCAATTCCGGTGGAATGACGGGGATAACATCGAGTATCATCCATTCAGGTTTGTTTGTCGAATCACGGAAAGCTTCGATAACTTCAATACGTTTGATGAGCTTCTTGTCGATTGTCTTTCCATTCGCCTGAAGATCGAGAATGTGGGCACGAAGATTTTTGGATTCGGTATCAAGATCTATTTCGAGAAGGAGTTCCTTTATCGCGGAAGCTCCCATATCTGCAACGAGTGTTTCTCCGTATTTCTCATAGAGATCGTAATACTCATCCTCTTCGAGAAGTGTACCACGAACGATATTCTCCGACTCGGCCTCACCCGGATCTATGACAACATACTTTTCATAATAGAGTACTTTTTTCAAGTCACTGACCGACATATTGAGAAGCAGTCCCATTCGCGACGGAACCGAACGATAGAACCATATGTGTGCGACGGGTGCAGCAAGCTCGATGTGTCCACCACGTTCGCGACGCACCTTGTAGTGAGTTACTTCAACTCCGCAACGGTCACAAACAACACCCGCATAACGGATGGATTTGAACTTACCGCAGTAACATTCCCACTCTTTTGTGGTACCGAAAATCTTTTCACAAAAGAGACCGTCACGTTCAGGCTTTAAAGTACGATAGTTGATTGTTTCAGGTTTCTTTACTTCACCATAAGACCACTCGCGGATCAAATCGGGGGAAGCTATTTGAATTTTTATGGAACTGAAATTATTAAAATCTTTCATTTTTTTCCCTACTGGTCATATAATAGAGACAAAATTGTGTCTGTTCAAAACAGACACAAATACCTATTAATCGTTTTTAATCGAATCTATCTTGATCTTCTTACGGTTCTTGTTGAAAACATCGCCCCATTCGGAGATTGCCGCCTCTTTTCCTTCCTCATCATAGATGCGGACATCTAGAGCCAGACCGCGAAGCTCCTGCACAAGTACGTTAAATGATTCTGGCACACCGGGATTCGTCGTGTGATGACCCTTTACTATGGCCTCATACATAC
>JAEWVL010000144.1 GCA_023396665.1 Spirochaetota bacterium | reverse complement strand
ATCAATAGTTTTGCTCTCTCGTCTGTCTATGTCATCAGTGAGGGGATCGATAACGAGGCGCGCACCGAGTTTCTTGCCATCTCCGGAGGCTCAAGTATCGGAGAGAATGTTTTGTGCGATAAACTCGTCCTCACCAATGCGACCGCTCTTACAAACATCGATTACAGAAAGATCGCCGATGCGGGTGTATCAATCGTCTGGACACCTCGAAGTGATATCTCTCTTTATGGCGATACCGCGCGGGTAACCGTTTTTGACCAGTACGGAGGAAACATTTGTCTTGGAAGTGTTTGGATATTTACCGGTTCGGTAAACCTGCTGCACGAACTCAAAGCGGCATACACATTCAATCAGAATAATCTTAACTGCTATTTTGCCCGAAAGGAACTGTTCGAAATGGCATCGATCAATGCCGCGAAGGCGATGGGTGTGGATTCGATCATAGGTAGTCTTGAGGCGGGCAAGTATGCCGATTTCGTAATATACCGGAAAAATACATATCGGGGTTATTCGGGTGTCATACAGGCGCAGCCGGCTGATGTGTCAGCGGTTTTTGTTGACGGTAAGATCGTATACGGTGACTCGTATCTCGTGAAAGATCTTAACGGAGCGAATACCGGTTATGAGACACTCTCGAACGGAACTGTTGAAAAACGGCTTTATGTGATCGGTGAAGACAGCAGCTATACGCTTTCATCGATAAATTCATCATATCCGATAAATTTCTCTGCACCCTTCGATAATGTGCGTTCGGCTGTTCCATCGCGGCCAAACGATATCGGAAACCCCTATACGGGTATTCCCTCGTCAAACGATCTGGATGGAGATGGTATTGTGAACAGCGTTGATAACGCACCGACAGTTTTCAATCCGATACGTCCGGTTGACCAAGGTGTTCAGCAGATTGTGGATGTTCTATGACAAGTTTAAATCTCAGTAAAAGCTGATTATAACAGTTCCGTTTCATTACAACGTGAAATGCTCTGGCACACACAAAAGAACCGGCAACGAAAGTGCCGGTTTTTTTTGAATTAACAATCAGGTTTTGAAAATAAAAGTACAGAACCTCAACCGTTAAAGAGAATGTAAGCGACGATTGTCCACAGACCGACACCGATGCCGATGAGTCCGAGTATGCCCTGCTTGGGAGCGAGAGCTGCAAGAAGCTGTTCGCCTTTCTTTTTCGCCTCTTCATTCTTTGAAAGAACGAGCTTGGCGATTGTGCCGTAGCCGAGCATGAAACCGAGAACCGCTTCAACAGCGCTGCCGGCGATCCATGTGATCCACCATATCGGAAAGCTGCCGAGTAAGCGGATGTTGAGTACCGCGCTGATGATGCCCCACACGCCCCAAAAGCAGAATACAAGTCCGATCCATCCCTGATACGGAGCTACTTTGTCCAGAAGGGCCTTCGCGTCCGGCTTCTTTGCAAGAATCAAAGAAGGTACTGCCAGAATACTGAGAACAATAAGCGTAATTCCATAAATCATTTCTCTTTCTCCTCTCGTATGTTTACAGGCATAACCGTAGTAAAGTTCATACAGCTGATAACAGGCGACCTCAAAAAGACAAGCATTACAAAGCGAATTCAGAAAAACCGCCGGATACAATTTTAGAGCCGGCAGAATTTTAAGAATCACATTCGTTCATCTTGTCAGGTTCGGGGCTAAGAAGAGCAAGTTGCACAAGCTGACACGAAAAACAGTCCGTCTGTGCTTTCGGGGTGATGATTGACCAGTTGAATGCTATTATACGGGATTTCCTGTTTATATTTGCAATGATTACGTATACAACTCTAATTTGTCAATCGTATATATGAAAATGAACTTTGAAATAAAGAAATTGTTTAGTTATTAGATCGTTAAACAAGAATTAATCAGCAAAAGTACACTTGATAAAAGTGTCAATACCGAAGATCAGAAATTTTATTGTCCAAAAGCTGCGATTTTTATCATTTTTGAATATGGTAGCGCACGTCGGTGAAGTATTGCTAATATTAAAATATGTATAGTGGCATGTGGTCGTCATTAATCTTGCAGTATGATGCAAACTTCAATCGATACTCACGGGCGGTTTTCTGAATTAATGCTGAGGCCGCTTTGTGCGGATTGTTGTCTGGTTTTATGCATTTTTGCCATAAAGGCCTCGTGTTCGCCGCACGAGACAATGAAAGCGAAGACAAGAAAAAAAACAATCGATAAAACCCGAATCATCGCCTCGCTTACATCTGTTGAGCGGCTGTTATTCATAATAAACCCTCCTGATCGCCCGGATTATGCACATATGATTGATGAAGCGGGTAAAATTTTAATAAAGTTTTTATGAAAATGTTTTGAAAACGGATGTGTTAATTTCACAGAATTGGTTTTTCTTTGTTTTGAAGCGAAAAAATGGTGCTTCTAAAAGCGCTTAAGAAGGTTTATATTAAATGTTGATATCAAGGATGTGAATGATGAAAAACGAGAACAGCGTACCCCTTAGATTTTTTGCGATTGCCTTTGGCTGGAGCTGGCTTTTGTGGGGTTTTGCCATAATCGGGGCAAGGGGCCTTGTACTTTTTCCCATGGCAAAATCTTTTCCCTTTATCATGTCGGTGATGGTTCTTGGGGCCTTCGGACCCGCTGTCGCCGCGCTTTTATCGATCGTTTCTCTGCGTGAAGAGGGCGGCGTCAGAGCTTTTCTGAAAAAATTTCTCGATCTTCGCTTCGGACTCGTCGCCTGGATCGTCCCCCCTTTTGTGCTGCTCGCATGTACGCTGGTGGCCTGGTTGATTCCGGAATACTTTGGCCTGAAGCGGGCGGCGATGCTCCTGCCCAATATCGTCATCTTTCCCCTGTATTGGCTTGTCATGGTTCTCTTCGGCGGCGGGCAGGAAGAGATCGGCTGGCGGGCTTACATCATGCCGAAGTTAGAAGCCCGATTCGGTTTCTGGAAAGGTACGCTACTGCTCGGGCTTATCTGGGCGTTGTGGCATCTGCCTCTGTGGCTTTTGCCCGGTACCAGTCAAACCTATATGAATTTCGGCGGCTTTATGATGTTGACTGTCGGTTACTCTTTCCTTTTTTCATGGGCTATGAAAAAGGGGGGATACCGGCCCTTGCTTGGGCTCATCATGCACGGTACCGCGAATTCCCTCATCCCCGTATTTCCGATTCTTATAATGCAGCAGGGCGCGGCGCAGCCGCGATTCTGGTTATGGGTCTCGCTGACACTCGCAAGCGGCATACTGATTGCGGTTTTGCATGCTTCGGCGCAGGGGAAACAGAATGTTGCCCTTTCCTGATAAGCGCTCCTCTCAACCTGGGCTCGAATATTCTTGCAATCGAAGCCTTATCGGTTTGAACGCAAATAGCAAGCTTTCCCTGTTATGAATTACTGAGAAAAAAAGCCGCCCTTTCCGGGCGGCTTTTTTTCATTGCGTCTGAATTTTTATTTCAAGGCTTTCGGCTGCGCCGAGTTCGCGTGAACGCTTTCCCGGAGAGGCGCCGCCGATGGTGACGGTGAATGTGCCCTTGTGCCAGTACCTGTTACCCTCATCGTCGATCAGGCCGAACGCGTCTGAGGGGAGGGTGAAATCAATCGTTTTTCGCTCGCCCGCAGCCAGCGTGAAGCGTGCGAAAGCGCGCAAGTCGCAGCGTGGAACGGTAAAGGGTGCGTCGGCGGCGCTCACGTATAGCTGTGCGACTTCTGTGCACTCGCGAGTGCCGCTGTTTGTCAGCGTGCATTGCAACTTCAGAGTCTGTCCCTGCGCGAGCGTTGCGCTCGATGCTGCTATGTCACTGTAAAGAAAGTCGCAGTAGCTCAGGCCGAATCCGAAGGGGTAGAGCGGGTCTTCGTTCATGTAGCGGTAGCTGCGACCCTTCATCGAATAGTCTTCGTAAGCGGGAAGCTGTGCAAGGCTCTTGGGAAAAGTCAGCGGCAGTTTTCCCGAGGGAGCGGTCTTTCCGAAGATGACATCGGCGATGGCGTTTCCCCCCTCTTCGCCGGGATACCATGCCCAGATAATCGCGTCGGCGAGTTCATGCAATTCGCCCAGCGCGATGGGGCTGCCGCCGAATATCACCGCGATCACCGGTTTGCCCTGATCTTTCAGTTTTCTGAAAAAGGCCAGCTGATCGCCGGGCAGCTCGATGGATGCGCGGTCGCCTTTTTCGTTCGAGGCGATGGCATCGCCTTCTTCGCCCTCGATCGAACCGTCGATACCGAGAAAGGCGATGACGGCATCGGCCGTACGCGCCTCGAAGATCGCCCACTCGACGGGATTGGGATTTTTTCTGTCGAGCAGCGCGCCGGGCCGGTAATCGACAACGGTGGTCGCTGAAACGGCGCCGGCGATGCCTTCGAGCGGCGTGATGATGCGGTCGTTGACGCCGTAATAGTTACCGATGAGCGCGGCGATGTTGACTGCGTTCGGTCCGGTCAGATAGAGTTTGCCGATTGCCGGATCAAGCGGCAGTATGTTGTTGCTGTTTTTCAGAAGCACCAGCGATTTTGCCGCCACTTCACGCGCCAGTGCGCGATGTTTTTCGCAGTCGACAACGGAAAGCGGAATGCCGCTCCAGGGGTCTTTGTCGGGGCTGTTGAAAAGGCCGAGCTTGATGCGCGTTCTCAGAAGGTTCATGAGCGCATTGTCAATCGTCTGTTCGCTGATCAGACCCATTTCTATCGCGTCGAGCACCACCTCGAAGGTGCAGCCGCAATTGAGGTCGCAGCCGTTGTTCAGTGCGAGCGCCGCCGATTCGAAGGGCGTTTTGGTAATCTTGTGAAACTCGTGAAAATCGCGAATCGCCCAGCAGTCCGAGACGACATGCCCCGTAAAACCCCACTCGTCACGCAAGATGTCTTTAAGCAGGGTCTTGCTTCCGCAGCAGACTTCGCCGTTGGTGCGATTGTAGGCGCCCATCACCGATTCGACTTTCGCCTCTTTTACGAGCGCCTCAAATGCGGGCAGATAGGTTTCGCGCATATCCTTCGGTGTCGCTTTCGCGTCGAACTCGTGGCGCAGTGCCTCGGGGCCCGAGTGCACCGCATAATGTTTCGCGCAGGCGGCGGCTTTCATGACGCCTTGCTTTTCCTGTTGCAGGCCTTTTACGAAAGAAACGCCGAGCCGCGTCGTTAAAAAGGGATCTTCGCCGTAGGTCTCCTGTCCGCGCCCCCAGCGGGGGTCTCTGAATATGTTGATGTTCGGGGTCCAGAAGGTGAGGCCGCGATACTGGCCGTGCGAACCCCGCCTAATATTTTCATGATACTTGGCGCGAGCCTCGTCGCTGATCGCATCGGCCACACGATACATCATCTCTTCGTCAAAGGCCGCCGCCATGCCGATTGCCTGCGGAAAAATTGTCGCCTTGCCCGCCCGTGCGATACCGTGCAGGCACTCGTTCCACCAGTTATATTCGGGAACATCCAGCCGCTCGACCGCCTTGCTTTCGTGAAGCAGTTGCGATGTTTTTTCGGCGATGCTCATTCGGGAGAGCAGATCCTTTGCCCGCTCTTCGATCGATAGACTGCTGTCCTGATATGGGTACTTTGCCATTTCTGTCTCCTTGTGCTTGTTTTGAAAAAGGTTGCCCTGTGTTGTGAATGTGAATGTCTCTGCCCGTTTTCGCTTTGCCGCCGGCAGTGTTTTGCCGAAACGACCCTGCTTAAGTCCACGATGGACTTAAGCAGGAAACTGTTAAGATGATTTACTGGTGATCACTTTTCAAGAAAATATTTATTCGGGGGGATACGACAGGGAAGAGCCGCCAAAGTGAAGGCCGCATACGAATGTAATGCGCCGGGCTTTTCGCCGGCGCATTGTTCACAATCGTATCTTTTTGAGCAGCCGGTACTCGGGAACCGTTTCTTTTTCTGAAGCGGCGTCGACAGAGCTGCCGTAGATGAATATTCTGTCATCTTTGCGTATCGCGTAGATGAAAGAGCCGCCATCCTCCCGGGGGCTGAACAGCGCACCGATCGCCTCTGCGGGAATATTCAGCGCGGCGTAGTTTTTTTGTGCGATTTCGCAAGTTGCGTACTGAAGTTTTTTCATTACGCGATGACGGCTTCCGTTTATCTCGATATACAGGGTAGAAAGCGTTTCGCCGTTTTTCTGTTTGTCAAAGCGGTCACAGACCCATCGAAACCCGGAGGATCCGCGCTTGTCTTCCTGCTCCTCTTGCAGGTTTCGTTCCTGAGAAACGTATTCTGCCGTCGAAACAGCCGCATCGCCGTTTCCTCTCGACAGAATTGTAATTAACAGCAGTATGATTAACAAGGCCGCTATCTCCATGTTTTATTACGTGTCAAAGCCAGTCGACTAAGGCTTGCCGTTGTTTCAGATTTCAAAACCGTCATGCTTGCCGTACATTCTGTCCCGAACGGCGTTTATCTCTTCACTGTCGATATAGTCTTCGAAATTCATCGTACGGTCGATAATGCCGCCGGGAGTGAACTCGACGATACGATTGGCGACGGTCTCGATAAATTTGTGATCGTGCGCCGAGAAAATGATGACGCCGGGAAAGGCGATAAGCGCGTTATTGAGCGCCGTAATCGATTCGAGATCGAGATGGTTTGTCGGTTCATCGAGAATAAGACAGTTCGCGTTCGAGAGCATAAGTCTCGATATCATGCAGCGCACTTTTTCACCTCCCGAGAGCACCTTCACTTTCTTGAAGCAGTCCTCTCCGGTAAAGAGCATGCGGCCCAGAAAAGAGCGCAGAAAATTCTCGTCGCGATTCTCAGAAAACTGCCGCAGCCACTCGATAATATTCATGTCGCTGTCAAAAAAAGCGCTGCTGTCCTTGGGAAAGTAGGCAGTGCTGATCGTTTCGCCCCATTTGTAATCGCCGGCATCGGCCTTCATCGCTCCGGTGATAATTTCAAAAAAAGCGCTTCTCGTCCGTACATTGCCCAGCACCGCGATCTTGTCGCTGCGGCCGACGTTGAGTGAAAACTCGGAAAGCGCGTCGTCGCTGTGTGTCAGGT
>JAEWVL010000135.1 GCA_023396665.1 Spirochaetota bacterium | reverse complement strand
GTGCAGGGCGACGCGACGCAGGTGGATGCGGATTTCGGCGGCAAAAAGATTGCGCTGCAAATGAATTTCAGCAGGCGGCAGAGGGATATTCTGGTTGCCGGCGGTCTTTTGAATTATACGAAAAAGGCCTGAGTTCTCATATTTGCATACAAGTAAATCAAAAAGCCCCTGCCCTTCGGCAGGGGCTTTTTGCGCCGCAGCGCCAATAGCAATAAGGGAATCGCCTGATTGGAATTCGAGGTTCGAGTTGTGAAGATTAATTTCTAGAGATTTCCGCAAATCACATCTTGAGCGAATTGGTGTAGAACACAGCGTGCGTAATGGCGCGCTCGAGTTCGTAAATCTGCTCCCGGTAGTCATTGAGTTTCAAATCGGTATGTGTGTTTTTCTTGACTACTGCCAGAAGGTTTTTGATCGTCAGCAGCTCGTTTCTGCTGGTAATCTGATGATCATCGATAATCTGACGTATGTAGTCAAATTCGTATTTTCTGAAATATATTTTCGTAAAAAATTCGACGCCGTAAATTGAGAGCAGCCTTTTAAGAGGGTATTTGTTTTTTTTGTCCGAAAAATCGTGATACTGTTCGGTGTCGACTGCCCGTTTCCACTTGTGCTCCGCCGCTTCCGCATCCGTCGAATCCGCTTGGCCCTTGCCGGAGATTTCAGATGTTGCAGTTTCCTGCTCGCGGTGATCGGCCGTTGCATGCCGTTTCGGAACCGCCACGCAATACTCTTCAAGATCCGACTTGTACGCGAAACCGTTCTCTTTCGCCAGTTCACTCATGCGCTTCTCCTGCCACGAGTGAGAGTATTCCCTGTAATCTTTCTCGATGAGATTTTCGTATTCGCCAAGCATCATGGCTTTATTCAGTATCTGTCCGATCTCGCTGGTGTTGAGCGTGCGAATTTGCGGAAAAAGTTCCTTTATGATAGAGGTGGCTCCGCGAGCCCTGTGATATTGTTTTTCGTAGAGTATCATCAGCTGTGAGTCGTAATAGTTTTTCAGCGAGCGTATGTTGGACATGTCGGCGACGACGTAACCCTCAATCTTGTCCACGCCCCGTGCATCATCACTTGCGATGATATCTATGTGCAGAATTCTGTGCGATTCAAGAAGAATGTGGACTATTCGCTGTATAACATCTTTTGTGACCCCCATCTGGGCCGAGAGCTGGCTGATCAGTTCATCGGAGTGGATGATGGCCTGAGAGGTAAGCATTCCGTTTCTGGTCTCAATGGTGCGAAAGACCTGAGATATCATGTCCTGTGTTAATACCATCGTTCCATCCACAAATAGTTGACTGATCGCAAAAGCGCCGCAAGTTGCCTTATGCCCCGCCTGTAATCAACAGCCTTTACCGGTAAAAGTCAAGTGCATCGTGTGTCAGAATACAACACTCGCGGTAGCCCCCGCTGTAAAACCCTTCGCCGGATAATAGCTGAAGGGAAAATCAAGATGCAGCGAGTTCATCTCGAGGCCGATTCCCGCGGTGACATGATAGATAAACACAGCAGGTGTGGTCTCGGTGTTTCCGTTTTTCAATACTATCGTTTCGGCCGTACTCTTGTCATAGGCGTTGTCGCGGTCGCTGCTTTGGTATGCGCTCATTTGTGAAGTCGTATCAACGTCGATAGTGCTGTTTCCCAGAACGATATCACAGCCGGCTCCCGCAAATAAATTCATAAACCATAACAACTTCGCTGAGCTGTGCAATTCAAGGGGAAAAGAGTAGACCGAACTTTTAATTTCAAGATCGGATGACTGATCAAGTACGTAAAAGACGCCCTTGCTCTCGGTCGTGTACTCCTTGTCATAGGTGTAACGTATGGAGTTTCTACTGTAATTGACTCCCGTACTCAGAAAGACCGGACCCGGCTGAAACGACCCCGCTTTTCTCGCGGGTTTGTAAAGCTTGTAGTCGAAACCGCCGCCGAAGAGTAAAGATTCAAAACCAAGACCGTCGTAGCCGCTGGTGTTTATGCCGAAGGTGCAATGAAAGACAAAACCCTTGGCGGGAAAACCCCTGATTTTATCGGCATTATAACCGGCGCTCAGGAGGAAATTGCCGCCGCCTCCGGCATCGGGATCGGGGTTGTCGTCACCGATGCTGCTGAGCTTTTCGGCGTTTCCGTAAATGGCGCCGTTTGCCCCGAACAGAAAGTAAAAGGTTTCGAAATTTCCCGGGGTGTAAAACCTGGAAGAAGAGAGGGAATAGGCGGTGGCGAGACCTGCCGCGCTTGAGAGTCGATCCTGATTGCCCATTTTCTTCATGAGGCCGCTGTCGTTTGCATCGGCAATGAGCGTATCAAGCGCCTCTTGCGAATCGGCCGCCGGGATGCCGGAAAAGATGGCATATTCTGTCACCTCAACCGTTGCGGCCTGGATACGGGCAGCACTCAGAAACAGTGCCGCAAGAAATAGGAATTTTCCCAGCTCACGCATAAAACCTCCCCTTCGTTCGCAAAAATGGTTTGCAATAATTGCAATTCGGTTCTGTCCTCTGATAACAAGCATGCGTAATAATAAAACCGCACAACATCTGTGCTGTGATTTTGCCACAGAAGTGAAATTATAGCAAGCATTTTCATTCTGAGCGAAACGATTATTCAAGAGGCTTTATGTGCGAGACAAATGTGACAATACAAAGCGGCTTCTTGTTTTTTTTGCTTCTCGGTGTGTTTTCTTTTGTGCCCCTAGCCGCAGACGAAGGGCCCGCATTCGACCGCAGATGGTTGCTGCTCTTGCATTACCGGCAACAAGGCGGAGGATACAAAAGCGATGTCGCCGACGAGAGCTTTTTTCTTTCAGAGAACGGCCGCCTCGATCCCTCCGCCGAATATGACAGGGCCAGAAAACTTTTTATCGAGCGGCCTGACCCCGCCGCGATCAACCGTTTCCCCCTGCGCTACCGTTTCGTCTGTGCCGCAGAAAAAACTGAAGTTGACGAGTCGCTTTTCAATGAGGATGTGCGCCGTATTGACGCACTCGCGCGGCGTGTGCGCGATTCGTACCTCGTTTTCGCTTCTGATTACAAGACAAAACCCGAGTCGATGTTCGGACACACGCTGCTGTGTTTTGACAGCGGCGAGGCCGAATATCTTGCACTGAGTGTGGGCTATGCCGCAAACGCCGGTGATGCGGGCAACATGGAGTTCTTTGTCAAGGGAATGAGCGGCGGTTTTCCGGGAAACTACGAACTCTTGCCCTATTTTTACAAGATCAAAGAGTACAATATGCGTGACGGGCGCGATCTGTGGGAATACCGTCTCAATCTCTCACCTGAAGAGATCCGCTGTGTTCTGGAACATCTGCACGAGATGTCACAGGGCACTGAGCCTTACTACTTTTTCAGTGAAAACTGTTCCTATGCGCTTGTCTATCTGCTTGCACTGGCGCGCCCCTCTTCTCCGGTTTTGCAGAAGCTCGCGCCCTGGGTAATTCCTCTCGACACGGTGCGCGCCGCCGATAAAACAGGTTTTATTGTTTCGTCACATTATCGCCCTTCATCGGCAACCATTGTTGAGCGCTGGTCGGGCATTCTTGACAGAGAGGCCTTTGCCGCGGGCGTATTTATCAGCGATAATACCGATGCGGCAGCGGAGCTGCTGCAGTCATCGCGTTACAGCGATACGCAAAAAGCGCAGATTCTCGATTTTGCCATGGATTACTACGTGTGCAAAACGTATCCCCGGCTGAGCGCTCCCGACGAGATACGATCTTTCGAAATGAAGGCCATCGAACTGGCCCGTTACCGAAGCCGGGTCGCTACAAGTTCCACAGAGATGAGCTTTCAGTCTGAAGATCCGCTCGCTTCGCACAAGCCTTTACGGTTTCGCCTGGGGGGGGGATACGGGAACGCCCTTCCTTTCGCCCAGATTTCGGCGAGAATTGCATATCATGCCTACGACGATCCGCTATACGGGTTTATGCCCGCCAGCGAACTCGTTGTTGGCGAACTGCAGTGCAGGGTCTATGATCCACTCTCGGAGCCGGTTGTGTCACTTGAAGAGTTTACCATTGCGAGAATTGCGGCGATGAACAGGATCAACAGAGATCAGTTTCCCCTTGCCTGGCGTTTCTCGACCGCTGTCGGTCGCAACAGGCCCTTCGACGAACAGATCGCCTGGAATTTCAAAGCCGAGAGCGGTCTTGCCGCCGGCGGGCGCACCTTGCTCGTCTATGTGCTGGGCGGCTTTGATCTGCGTGCGGGTTCCGGTTTTAGTCTGCCTCTGACGGCAGATGCGGGAGGGACCGTTAGAATAGCCGGCGGCGCTCAACTGTTTGCCTCCTGCCGTTACGCGCAGCATCTTGTGCCGCAGCGCAGTGATGTTCTTCTGCGGACAGGGCTTGTTATCCCCCTTTCGAATTCGTTCGCTCTTTCCTGTGAGGGGCGACGCGCCCTGCTGCCAATTTGCGCCACCGGGTTTGAACTCAATACAAATTTTTATTTTTAGCTAAGGCCTTGACGGCGGCTGAACTGAGAACGGATTTGCTGATGCGGAAAGTGCATGAATCGGTTTTTACAAGTGCTCTCTAAAATTGCTTTACAGTATCGAAATCTGATGGCATAGCGATGGCGGTGCAGTGAATCGAAAAATTATCCGGTTTTTTGTTGACGAAACTGAATGGAATATGGCAATTAAAGCCGTTTTCAAAACGGCTTTAATTGACCGAATAGCAAGTGTAATTTCACAAAATGAGATTTCAAGGGTGTTCGGCCGCAGTTTTCTGTTTTGAAGCGGGAGCGCCGGATGAAACAGGTTGGAAATGCCATGATTGAAATTGAAGGTGTCTATCAAAAGGTTGTTAAGAACAGCAATCGGCGCAAAATCTACAATTGCATCCGCAAGAACAGAAAAATTACCAAACTCGATCTTACCCGTGAACTTGATCTGAGTATCACCACTGTCACAAGCAATGTCCGGGCGCTTCAGAGCGACGGTTTCGTCAGCGAGTCGGGTTTTGACGACAGCACGGGAGGACGCAAGGCGCAAATCGTCGAGTTTGTGTCAGATGCCGCTTTCTCAATCGGCCTTGAACTGAAAGAAAACCACGCGCGAATAGCCCTGTTCAATCTCGATCTGGCGATTTGTGATGAAGTTTCCCATGATAGCGTTGATACCGCGCGTATCTGCGATGAATGCCGGCGCATCATCAGTGTCTTTGCCGAAAAACATCAGCAAAAGAAAATACTCGGTGCCGGTATCAGTATTCCCGGTGTCATCGATGTAGAGCGCTGGCTTCTGGTGAATGCACCCAATATGGGAATCGAGAATACCGATCTTTCCGCATTAAGAAACGCCTTTCCTTTTCCCGTTTTTCTCGAAAACGAGGCTAAGTGCGCCGCTTATGCCGAATTCGATGACAGTGAGATCGAGGACTCGCTTTGCTACGTTTCCATCACCGAAGGAATCGGCGGCGCCCTGATTATAAAAAACCGTGTGGTTAGCGGCACGCATCACCGGGCGGGGGAAATCGGACACCTCTCAATCGATTACAAGGGACGCCCCTGTCAATGCGGCCGTACCGGCTGCTGGGAGCAGTATGCCTCCGAGAAGGCACTGGTTCAGCTTCTGCGTTCTAAAACCGACGATTACCGCGGTCTTGACGATGCCTTCGCCCGTTACGAAGACGACGCACGTCTGCGTGAGGCGATCAATGAATATGCCGGCTTCATCGCCGCCGGAATAACGAATCTGGTGCTCATCTTTGATCCGGGGGCGATCATAATCGGCGGCACTGTCGCCAAGTATTCCGCGGTGCTGCTGCCCTTGATTTTTTCGAAGGTAACATCCGATTCTCACTTTTTCGGAAAAAGCGATCTTCAGCTTTCGTTTTCAGGGCTCGGCGGAAACGCCGGTCTCAAGGGAGCCGCGCTGTTTCCGCTTCGAAACATGTTTTCCTGACAGAAGATTTTCTGCCTGCTGCGGTGCCTCCTATTTGTTCATTGTTTTTACAATTCTTTTTTCAATCCGGGGAGTGTATATGGTTAACAGAAACAGTGTCGCTATTGCGAGCGGCTTCGCCGTTATGGGAATTCTAGTCGCATATCCGGGGCTTATCGTGCAAAAGGCCTCGATTGTGTTCGGTTTTACTGTTTTGCAGAAGGCCGCACTGCTCGGTTTTCAATTCTGGGGTTGCTGCGGGGGCATCTTTGTCGGTATGCTAATTGCAGGCATTGTCGGCAAGAAACGTTTTCTTTATATCGGTGCAATACTGATCGCTGCGGGTTTTGCGCTGGGTATTATCGCGAACTCTTTTTTGCTGCTTGCGCTTTCACTGCTTGTCGCGGGTTGCGGGCTTGGCTTCTACGAATCGGGTTACAATGCAATGTGTCTGGATTATGTCGCAATTGCGTATCCCTCCGCCAAAGCGCAGAGTACCAGCCTGTTTCACTTTTTCTTCGGTTTGGGGGCTATAGTAAGCCCGATCCTTATCGAGGCGATCAACATGGCTCTGCCGCTGTGGAATGCGGCGTTCATCGCTTTTCTGCCGGTGCCGCTTGTCTGTTCTCTGTTGCTGTTCAGAATGGATACTGTTTCCCTTTCTGAAAATACAAGGGCTAAAATCAGTTTCGACGCGCCTACGCTGCTCGTCATTGCGCTTTTTGCTCTGGCTTCCGCACTCTATGTCGGTGCGGAGACGACTGTATACGGCTGGTTACCGGTCTATTGGGTCGCAATCGCTGAAGAGAGCTCGATTCTGCCGGGTTTCGCCGTTTCGGTTTTCTGGATTACTTTTTCACTTGGCAGACTCGTCGGCGGACCTCTTGTCTCGAAAATCGGTGACGAGCGCTATGTGATTTCGGTCATCGTTGCGGCGCTAGTTCTGGCACTTGCCTGGGCTTATGGCGGGCATAATCCCCCCGTGGTGCTTTTTTGTGTCGCGATGGCCGGCCTCTTGCTCTCATGCATTTTTCCGACGCTGCTTGTGGCTTTTGACAGGGCGCTTCCGGGTGTTAGCGCGACAGTCAGCGGTCTGTTTCTCTTTTTCGGCACACTCAGCGCCGCTGTTTTTCCGTCGATTTCAGGTTCGGTTTTCGTGCGTAGCGGTACACGGGCGCTTCCCGTTTTCTGGTTCGCTGTTCTGTTGTTATTTCTTTTCGTGTGTTGCGGCGCGTTTTTCGCAAGTGCAAGAAACAGAATCCGCGCCTGAGAAAGCTGCGTTGCGAAGAAGCCCAGAACAAGTGATGTCGTCCGATGTCATCGGGTTAAAATTAATTACCTTGTAAAAAAATGATATTTTTTTGTTTGCATCGTCGGCCGCTTCCATCGAAGTGGTCGAATTGTCTTCTGAAAACAGGAGACTGAATAAGTTTTCCTTTGGAAAGGAGAAGCGAGTTGATTAGCAAATGTCTGCGCCTGGCGGTTTTCTTCGCCCTGGCCGCCTGTACGACACACGAACAGATTGATCTGAACGATGAGCGACCTGCTGCGGCTACAAGAAATGCGCTGCAGAGTCCGGTGAGCGTAATAAGTGCCGCGGGTGATTTCTCATATATTTCGGGAAAAAATGTTTTTCTGAAAAGAGAGCCCTCAACGGAAAGTGAATCGATAAAATCACTGAATTACCTCGAATTTGTAAAACTGCAGGTGGCATCCGCAAATTGCATTGTAAACGGCAGCACCGGGAAATGGCATCTCGTAAGAACCCGCGACGGCTATACCGGCTGGGTTTTCGCGATGCACATGGAAAAGGTGAACGATGTCATGTATCAGTGGTTCGTAAGCAACGAGGGACCGTTTTAAAGCGAAAAGACCGCACGGTTCGCGCTCCTGATGCACTTTTCAGAACTTCAGCCGGGCCGAACCGAGAAATGAGATACTGTAAGCTGAATGGTCCGCGCCGAGTTCGCCCCGCTGCGAGCCTCCGAAGCGCTGCGGATCCATGGGAAGGCGCAGCCCCAGCGAGAGGGTCATGCCCTGAAACGGCTCATGTTCCATCTCAAGCTCAGGCAGAAAAGAGAGATCCTCGACAGCGGCAAGTGCCGACGCGTTCAGCCTTGTGTAGTCGCTGAAAGAGTAGCTCGTCAGAAAATACAGATAGTGCTTGCGGTAAAAATCGGCAAAACCCTTTAGCGGTATTCTCTCGTCCACCGGCAAGCTGTTCCACTCGTCGCTCCCGTAGAGATCCGCAAGATCCTCATCGCTATCAAGAACCCCGTCGCCGTTATAGAAGTACTGTCCCAGAAAATACAGATCGCCCTTGAGCATCGAATAGTCGGCACCGAAAGCGAATTGAAGTCCTTCCGCGGAGGGCGCGTCTTTTCCGTCGTAGGTGTAGAGCGTGTCGAGCGCGAATCCGGCGACCGCGTCAAATTTGAGCGAGGCGCCGCAGTAGTTTACAGGCAGATGCGAACTTCGCTGTTCGGAGCGCTGTATTGCGTACAGTATCTGCGCGCTCAGTCTTGTCGTGTGGCGCTCGGCTGCGGCGCCTGCGAGGGGGCGTGTGAATCCTTCGTAGCGCTCATAGGGATCCGTTCTGTCGGCCCCGAAGATCTGTATTTTTGCAGTGTCGGTCGGATAATACGAGGCGATCGCTCCCAGAGCCCCCTTTTGGCGTGCGTCGGGGTACAGCGGGTTGGGGGGATTCAAAAAATCAGAGGGCTTAAAGGCCTGTCCGTATCCGAAAGCCATGCGCATGAAACCGGCGCTGATGTCGTATTTTTCCTCGCGAAAGCTGAAGTAGAGCCGTTCGATCTCGGACTGAGTGTCGAGCTTCTCCTCTTTGCCGGATACGGCCTTGGCGTTGAGCGCAGTGTAAACCCTGACTTTCTCACCGACATCGAAATTCATGCGAATGTTGGCGAACTGTTCGGCGTACCATGAGAAGCCGTTTATTGTGCTGTCGGCCGTTGTCCCGTTGGATTCGACGCTGCCCGAGAAGACAGCTTGTGAAGCCTGTGTCCGGCAGACAAAAGCCGTTGCCAGCACGAACAGTGTCAGACGAATGCGGCACTTTGTGTTCATCGTTCAAGATTCCTCGTGCTGAATATCGAGTCTGACACCGGGGCGTCGATCACTACCGTGCTCATGACAAAGGTCGTCCTGCTGCCTTTGCGCAGCATGTCCCGTACTTCGCTTTCCATGGGAAAACTGCGATTGCCTATCTTCTGCGAACGTATGAGAGTGTACTCTTTCAGTTTTGCGCCGGAGAGGGCGTACTGTTCATTTTTAAGTACATCGTAATTGTCTTTGGCGACCCAAAGACGCAAACGCTGATAGCTCTCGGTTTTTTTGACTGCGCGAAGGTCGAGTATCCATACTTCGCGGCCCTGAAAGCTGCCGCTCGACTCGACAGCGGGAACATATCGTACTGAAAGCTTTTCGTTCTCGATGGTGTCCTCATAACTCATATCCGAACCCATCATCGATTCTTTCAGCATGTGACCCGAGATGAGCATAACCTGTTCGGTGTCGGGCGAATACACGTAGAGGCGGCCGTCTTTTTTCAGATATTTTGTGCCTCGGTCTTCGGTGTTGGTGAACTCGATGAAGCTGTCCTTGTTCTCGCGGCCGTAGGCCTTGAACTTTTTCACAAAGCGTTTGCCCTGATACTCGATTATCATCTCACCCTCATAGGTGATGGTCCTGTATATTTCGTTGGCGTCGACTTTTTCAAGTATCGCCCTGGCCGAAGGGTCTGTGTTCTGCGCGCCGAGCGGCAGTATTGTCGTTATGACCAGAGTCAGAACCGACAGTGTAATCAGCATATGTTTCATTGTATCACCTCACTTTTGTGTTTTGCGTATCAGTTGTGTTTCAAGCCGTATTATCGCCTCAATGCTTCGACCGGTTCAATAAAGGCGCTGCGCATCGACGGCAGAAGCGTACACAGCCCCGATACAATAACGCCGAAGAAAAAGCCCTGTGCGATTAGTTTCGCCGAAAATGAAAGATACAGGGTTCCCGAGATGGGCAGATCCTTCATGCCGCCGCCTGTCATTAGCGTCATGTCGATGGGGTAGTTCGATCCCGCCCAGGCGCTTAGGCCTCCGGCTATCGCTCCCGCAGCGGCGCCCAGAATACTGAGAAGAAGCGCCTCAAGAAAAAACACGCTCACGATTTCAGTTCGGCTCATGCCGAGCGCCCCCATCATGCCGATCTCCTTGATGCGTTCGTGAATGACCATGAGCATCGTATTGATGATGAGAAAACTCGCGACAATCTGAAACACCGCGAATATGATAATGTACATTCCGGTCATCGAGCGCATCATCGCCACCCAGTAGTTGTCGGTCCATTCCCGGACAACGTTGTCAGGACCGAACAGCTCCTGTAGCTGTGAACGGATGGCCCCTGACATCCTGTGCTCTTTGGCGTACACGACAATCTGCTGTGTCGCATCATGAAGCCCGAGAATGCGCTGTAAGCGTTCAAGCGGAGCGATGATGGTGTCCTCGTCAAATTTCTGATAGTCAAATTCGAAGATTCCCGTTATTACAGGGTTCCAGTATTTGTCCGAAAACTGCGCCGAGACCAGCTTCAGTGTTATGGTGTCACCCACTTTGAAGCCGGCCTTGCGCGCCATCTCGCTACCGACGGCGCAGCCGTTTTCATCGGACCGGGGATAGCGGCCTTCGATGATGCCGTCCGACTTTTTCGTCAGATTAAAGGTGTTGATGCTGTTCTCGCGCTCGATGTCGATGCCCCACACGAGGGCATGTTTGACGCTACTGTCAAAGAGCGTACCGTATACGCTAATGCGGGGCAGTGCGGCGTGAACACCCTCTATCGATTCGATTTTACGTACAAGTTCCGCGGCACTTGCACCGTCGGCCAGCGGAAACTGTGCCGGAAAGTATTCTTTTTCAGCTTCGTAACGGGTGGATACGGCGTTGACATGTCCGCTTTCGTAGGTGCGCACAACCTCTTCGAGGCCCCGCATCATGCCGTCAATCCAGGACTGCATGAAGATGATGAAAAACACCGATATGGCCACAGCGACGATGCACAGCGCGGTCCGCCGTTTGTTGCGCCAGATGTTGCGCCAGGCGATTGTGAGCAGAGCCAGAAAGCCGCCGGAATGTATGTGTGGATTCATTGTATCCTCCGTTTATTCAAAGCGCAAAGTTTCGGTGACCGGCATCTTCAGCGCATGCAGTGTCGGCAGAATGGCCATGCAGCCCGAAAGCAGTGTTGCCGCGAAAAACGACGCGACGATGGTCGTGTAATTCCACGCTGACTTGAACTCTGCCGCGATGCGGTAGCCTATGTTGCCCTGCATCTGTTTTGTCATCGCCGAATAGTCTATGCCGATATTCACCATGGGAATATTAATGAGGCAGCCCAGTGCGACACCCAGCGCCCCGCCGATCAGGCCGATGAAGGCGGCCTCGCTCATGTAACACAGAAGAAGCTGCGCGTCGCTCATGCCCAGGGCGCGCAGCATACCGATCTCTTTTGTGCGCTCGAGAATCGCCATGAGCATCGTGTTAGCGATGCCGATGAAAGACAGAACAAAGAGAAACAGAATCATGATTCGAGAGCTTACATTGTCGCCTGCAGATGCGGCGAAGTAATCGGCGGCGTAGAGTTCCCAGCCGAAAACAGCAAGTTCGGGAACAGCAGTACTATTAGCGGCTTTAAAACGTGCGGCGACAGCGCTTTTGTTCAGAGCTGCCAGAACCGCTTCGGCTTTTTCATTGTCTCCGGGCAGCTTCGAATCTTTCGCTTTTTGCGAGCGTATCAGAATTTCCGTTACACGACCGTCCAGCATGAGCCCGCTTTCGTCCTGCAGCGAGTCGAGGGGGATAAATGCGATATTCGAATTTGTTTTCGGGTTCGGCGAGTTTACCACGCCGACCACCACCGCGTCGATGAGCTGGTTGACATGGCGTACGGCGCCGCTGTAGTCCGATTCGAGCAGAATGGCGAGTACCTTTTCCTTATACACTTCATTTTCGGGTGTTTCGCGCAGGATGTAATCCTGCAGAACGGGATCAAGCTCATACAGAGCGTTCAGCGCTTCGCGGTCTGATCCGGTGAAAAGCGGTGCAATATCGCGTGAGAATTTCTCACCCATTATCCGCTCGGGAAGCGCCTTCATGTCGATGGTCGTAGAAATACGCACATCCATGCGTCCGCTGCGTGAAAGGATATTCCAGAACCGCTGAAGCTCGTCGTGCGACACTGACTCTCGAAGCGCATAACGTGTGCCCGATGCGGGAGCGTCGTCAGGCGCCTCAAACAAGCCCTTTTTGCGCTCTGTGTCCTCAAGGGCAACGTAGAGCGAACGTATGAACGAGCGTTCCTCATCGTCGGCGGCCGCGGCGATCAGTTCGTTTTCAAGTTCTTCCGAATCGGGGCGCTGGGGCAGTCCCACGTGCAGCTTTTCCGCTGCGTTGATGCCGATAACAATGTGTCGGCTGCCGTTTTCGGGAAAATGTCCGAAGTCGATGAATTCAGGATAGCGCAGCAGTTTTCTTTCGCGCTCCGTATCGATGGCGTTGACAAGCAGCGGAGCCGATCCCGTGCGTGAATACAGCGTGCCCGTAAAAACGAAGCGAGGTGCGCTGGCGTATCCCGCCCTGTCAAGTTCGTCACAAATCGACTGCCAGTCGCCGAAATTCTCGTACATGGGAAGATCATCCTTGCGGGAGAAATAGGCCGGGGTCTGTATCTTCACCGCGCCCATTTCGTAAATGACGATATTTCGGCGTGAATCCATGTTCATGCCCAGCATCCACGCGTCTATGAAAATGAAAAGACCCACGCTGACGGCGATTGCGATGGTGGTGATGACGGTCTTTATGCGGTGACGGCCGAGATTACGAAAAGCCATACGCACTATCATTGCGATTTCAACGCGTTTCATCGCCGCACCTCGTTTTCCACTTTTCCGTCCCGCAGCGAGACAAGTCTTCTGGCGAAATCCATCACAAGAGTGTCATGAGTCGAGAAGATGAAGGTGGTCTTTTCGTTGCGATTCAGATCGAGCATCAGTTCGAGTATTTCGCGCGCGGTTTTCGAGTCAAGATTCGCCGTCGGCTCGTCGGCGAGTATCAGTTTCGGTTTTTTTACCAGGGCGCGCGCGATCGCGACGCGCTGCTGCTGACCGCCGGACATCTCTTTGGGTTTGCGCGTCTCCATTCCCGCGAGGCCCACCTGTTCGAGAACTTTCATTGAACGCTCGCGTGCCTCTGCCGCGCTTTTGCCCAGCAGAACAAGCGGAAAAGAGACATTCTCAAGTGCCGAGAGTACGGGAATAAGATTGTAGGCCTGAAAGATGAATCCGATCGAGCTGCGCCGCAGAAGGGCCAGCTCATTGCGTTTCATGACAGACACATCCCTGCCGTCCATACTGATGACGCCGGAACTGGGCGTATCCAGACAGCCCACCAGATGCAGAAAGGTTGACTTGCCGCTGCCCGATGGGCCCGCGACGGCGCTGAATTCCCCCGCTTCAAAATCGAGGCTTACTCCCTGCAGTGCCTTTATCGTATTTCCGTTAAGATGATATTCTTTCTTCAGTTCTTTCGTTGAAATCACACTCATCGTTTTTCTCCCTCGCTGTTGTTCTTTTGTTTCTCATGCGTGCGAATTTCGTTAAGGGCCTGCAGGCCGAAGATGTCGCGTCCCTCGAGTTTTTCGGTGATCGAATTGGGAACCAGCATCATCGAGTTGCCGGCCTTGAGACCTTCGTTCAGTATGGCCAGATTCTTAAGCATCAGAGCCGTGCTGTTCTTGTCGTAGATACGGGCCGCCTGCTCGTATTTCGCGGCTACTTCTATTTCGGCCTCGGCGAGCAGTACGCGGCCCTTCTTCTCGCGTTCGGCCTGTGCGATACGGCTGAGCGAATCCTGCAGGTGTTCGGGAATCTGTATGTCGGTGATCTCGATGTGCTGAACGGTGATGCCCCAGTCGGTGGTTTTTTTGTCGACACTCGCGCGGATGTATTCTTCGATCATCTCGTTGTTTTCGAGAAAGGTCGACAGGTCATGGCTGGACACGGCTCCGCGAAGAGCGGTCTTCGACGAAAGTATCACGGCCTCTTCGTAGTCCTGCACTTCGCAGACGGCTTTTTCGGCGTCCCAGACAAGCCAGAAGCACAGCGCGTCGACGGTGACCGTGACCGAATCCTTGGTCAGGGTTGTTTCTGCGGTAAAATCACTGACGCGTATGCGCAGGTCGATGATGTTCGCGATGCGGTCGACGAGCGGTAAAATGAAGAAAATGCCCGGCCCCTTGACACGGGAAAATTTTCCGAAGCGGAGAATTACGGCTCTGTCCCACTCGTCCATTCGTCGAAGTGAGAGGGAAATGGATAGCGCGACGATCAGCGGCGCAAGCAGAAGATGCAGTTTTTCTTCAGAGAAGGGCGCCGCACCGGCAAGAAACTGCAGCAGGCAGCCGATGGCGAGAGCGAAAAGAATGAATATGATCGTGCGCAGAAAAAACGATTGATAGAGCGAGCGCCTCTGGGGGTTTTCTACCAGAACGTATCCCCCCTTTTTTTTTATATGAGAAAACATCACGCATCCTCCTCTTTAATCTGTCTGATCAGGCTGCAGGCCGCATCGGCATCGACACCGAGCGCGTTCAGCTCGCGCATGAAATGCCTGATCAGCTTCATGATATTGTTTTTCTTTTCAATTTCATCTACATCGGGTTTGCGATCGGAAATATAGGTGCCGCTGCCCACCTGTGTAATGACAAGGCCGCGAATCTCGAGCTCGTTGTAGGCCTTGGCGATGGTGTTGGGATTGATCTTGAGTTCGATCGCGAGCGAGCGTATCGTCGGTAGCCGGGTCCCGGGAACAAAGCGCCCTGAGATGACCGCAAGTTCGATCTGCTGAATAATCTGCCGATAAAAAGGTACGCCGCTTGCCGCATCGAGACTGAATGTAATTTTGAGTTCACTCATTGTATTACTCACCTAGTACAAATATAATTGTACTAGTACAATAAGTCAATTGAAAAATGTGGAAAAATGCGATTTGTTATCCCCCTTCATGTCACATGGTTAGCTGCTGCCACGCAAGAGTGCCGGTTCTGAAGAATGAATAAGGTATAGTGTAAAGAAGTTGACGTTATGGGATAAACGGTATTAACATCGGTACAGGTATTGTGTTACGCATCCGCCAGGCTTAATGTAGTGAGGTAGCTCGAATTTGCGCGGGATTATAACCATTCTTCCGTAGTAAAGTTATTTCCTTTCCAGGAATTTCTCTTTGTGCTTCAAGGAATGTTGATTATGGGGTCTTTGGTCTTTCCTTTTTCAGAAATTTTTTCTGTGAGTTACCCCGGGAGGATGCAAAAATGAGTGCTGAACCGAAATTCAGAAGTGTTGCCCTTAAAGCCGAACTTATCGCTCCATGCGGAATTAACTGAGCGTTATGCTCGGGCTATCAGCGGACAAAAAATACCTGCCCCGGCTGTCTTTCCGATGAGCCGGGTCCAACGTACTGCCGGGAGTGTTCATAAAGCAGTGTGTATGCAGTGCGGTGAAAAAATCCGCACTTCATCGGAAAAGTAAACAGAGATTAATGGCGCTTAGCTTTGCCTTGGTTCTTTCTCTACGAGCCCTCATTTCGGTTTTATTTGACAGCCTGATCTTGCGTTGGAAAATAACAAACATCTGCGGGGAGACGACATCTTGAAAATACATTTAGCGGTTATATTTATTCTTGTATCGGCATGCTCAACATTTGACAGGGCGCCTGTCGCTCCGGCGACACATATTCCCGTATCAGCCATATGGTCTCAGATAATAGACCGGGAGGTGTTGTACATTCCGAGACCGAACAAAATTGTTAACGAAGGTGTTTCCGAAACTGAATATACATTCTCTCATTCGGTCAACGCTCTCTTTTCAAAAGGGCCCGTTGCCGTTGTTTACGAGAATTACTCAAATCCATTTTCTCTTAAAGTTAAAATTGATCTGCTTGAAAAGGATACAGAAGAAATTGTTTTTAAGAGCTGCGTGCTAAAGCCGGCGAACGGAAATGAAATGAATCTGCTGTCGCAAACTTCAGACTATGCCGTCTGCCGCAAGTCTGAAGAGGGAAATGTCAGGTGGTCTGAGAGAACAATGTTTGCAGAAACATATACTGTCGATTTGCAAGAGGACGAATTCGGTCCGGTGGATTTTCTGTCTCTTTATTTTCCCGACATCCATATCGATTTTGAGACAAACGCTGATTTCGTGCTTCAAAGCACTTTTGTGATTCGTATGAAAAACGGCGAACACTTCGAGATCACTCATGATAATACCTATACACGCAAAATAATCGAAACGAGAATGTATCACTTTTTAAGAAATCCCTCCGCTTCTGATGAGAATTCGGTTAAAGAAATCACCCTCGATGAGTGGAAGACGTATCAGTGAGGTTTTGTTGATAGCTGCATTCTGTTCTCTATGCATTTCACTTCTTTTGATCATTACTTATGGTGTTTTTTGCATTTTGGGGAGGGCTGCAGCAGCTGTTTACCCGATAAATGACAGGTAGGGTTCAAATGAAAAAAGTTATTCCTGTACTGATTGCATGCCTGATATTCAATTTTCTCGCCGGGTGTAAAACTGCGTATTTTACCGAAGAGACATACAAGCCGATGGGTCCGGTTGTTTCTGAAAAGGCGGGAGCGGTAACAATCCTTTTTTTCGGGAGGGGGGAAAACGGATCAGACGGATTCATTCGGGTGTATCATTGGTATGCCCCGTATTCAATTTATATCACTTATAAACCCGCGAAGTACCCCCTTGAATCGGTTACTATCAATTCACTCTCTTTTTATACGGATGTCTATTCTATAAATTTTGCCGATTCTTTTCAGTTTCCATACAAAATGGAATTAAAAGAAGAACGGGATGGAATTTCCTATAACTGGACTCCCAATAACGTAATTAATAAAGGGTATTATCCCGTTAATCTGCCTTTCAGCCCCGATTTAATTATAAAATGTGACATCGAGTTTGAAATTCTTGATAGCAATGGCAATAAAGAGATACAGAATCATACCCTGCATTTCAAAGCTGTCAAAAGCAAGCGGCTGACTATTGTGCCTGTTCGATGATACGTCAATGGCTATGTTGATTATATGATGAAATAATTTCAAGGCTGATATCAAAGGCTCTTTACGTGGGTACAATTACAGTTGAAATTGTCGTGTATTCGGATAATGAAATATGAAATCGTTTTTGACAGATCTGAATTTTCGCTTCCTTTCCGCTGAGTCGATGTTGTCTTTCGTCTCTATACATTTTCCTTCTTTTGATCAGAAGATTTTCGTGGTTTTACAGTTTTATTTGTTGCTTTTCTGTTTGAATAGTGATGGTGGGGTAAATGGGCTTCGCATCGACGGGCTTTTCTCTTTTCTCTTTTCTCTTTTTGATTTCTTTCGGTTTTGCCGATCTCGCCGTTTTGGCTAAATGGTTGTTCTTTTTTATTCTACTGGAATCATGTTTCTCCGTTTCGTGGGAGGGGATGATCTTTTTGCTGATGAGATCGTAAGGATTGAATCTTTTTTTACGTTTCTTGCTGCGGGCTGCGCCACATTGCGACGATAAGGACGCAGAAATATCGTTAAATCTCCTGTGCTAGATGATATTTATTGAAGGAATGTTATGACAAAAGAAGAATTAGGACTGCTTTACCCCATTACAATACAACCTTATAATCCTGAATGGAAAGAGTTTTTTGAGCAAGAAAAGCGATTACTATCAAGCTTTTTCTCTCAAGATTTAATTATTGAACATATAGGAAGTACAGCCGTAGCAGGATTGATGTCAAAACCTACAATTGATATACTCATTGAAAGACCTTTATCTATGGATGATCAGACAATTATCAAAATTTATAGAAAAAACAATTATATACATATGCAAGAGCAAATTGATCACTTAATGTTTGTAAAAGGTTATACGCCCTCAGGTCTTGAAGATATTTCATATCATATTCATATGGGGCCTCTTACTCAAAATGAGTTGTGGGATAGAATTTATTTTCGCGACTATTTAAATAAAAATAATATTTACAAAAAAGACACTGTTGTCCCATAGAATTTGAGAAGAAATGAAAAATGCTATTAATTCCCAAGCGCTTATTTATATTGGAATCGCTAAACACCATATAAATCAGGCACATTGGAGAATTAATAGCATGTATAAGACAAGAAACATTATCAACGAA
>JAEWVL010000081.1 GCA_023396665.1 Spirochaetota bacterium | reverse complement strand
GACGTATAGATGTCTTCTTTCACAAGACGTTCGGAAAGAAGAATAGCATCCTCGAAATTATAACCCATCCATGGCATGAAGGCAACCAGAACGTTTTTTCCAAGGGCAAGACGGCCGCATTCTGTTGAAGGGCCATCGGCAATGACATCCCCCTTCTTGACCTTGTCTCCGGTATGCACGACAGGTTTCTGATTAAAACAGGTACCCTGATTAGTACGCTTGAACTTCGTCAGTATGTACTTGTCTATCTCCCCTGACTTGCGTTTCACCTGTACCAGTTTTGCATCAGCACTGATTACTTCTCCATCATAATCGGCAAGCAACAGGACTCCGGAGTCACGTGCAGCGAAAGGTTCAATACCGGTACCGACCAGTGGTGCTTCTTCATCAAGAAGAGGTACCGCCTGTCGTTGCATGTTCGAGCCCATCAGTGCGCGGTTGGCGTCATCATGTTCGAGAAACGGTATCAAGCAGGTGGATACAGAGAATATCTGCTGCGGTGATACGTCCATGAACTGAATCTCTTCCGGCTTACGATAGGGAAAGTCCCCTCGTGAACGACAGGGAATCAGATTTTCAACGAAAACACCCTTTTCATCTATCGCCGCATTTGCCTGAGCGACGAAATATCGATCCTCTTCAGTTGCGGTTATATACTTTATTTCGTCTGTGACAACGCCCTTATCAACCTTCTTGTAAGGTGTTTCAATGAATCCGTACCTGTTAATGCGTGCATAGGTACTCAATGAAGCGATAAGACCGATATTCGGACCCTCAGGAGTCTCAATCGGACACATGCGCCCGTAATGTGTCGGATGAACGTCACGAACCTCGAAACCGGCTCTGTCTCGTGACAATCCGCCGGGACCGAGTGCATTCAAACGCCGTTTATGCGTAAGTTCGGACAAGGGATTCGTCTGATCCATGAATTGCGACAACTGGCTTGAACCAAAAAATTCGTTTATCACAGCAGTGATCGGTTTAATACTGATGAGAGCCTGCGGCGTGACGACATCCAGATCCTGAATGGTCATTCGCTCTTTTATGACGCGCTCCATACGCTGGAAACCGAGTTTTATCTGGTTCATCAGAAGCTCACCGACTGAACGAATACGTCGGTTTCCGAGATGATCGATATCATCAACCGTAAAATAGTCAGCTTCAGCGATAAGATAAAGAACATATTGAATCGTGTTGGTAATGTCACGCGGTGTTAGTGTACTCGATTCATCATCCTCTTCGTAACGGAACTTCTTGTTAATCTTGTAACGACCGACATTTCCCAGAGTATACGTCTTCGGATTGAAGAAAAGACGATCGAACTCAGCTTCAGCATTTTCAATCGTCGAGGGTTCACCTGGACGCATTATATCGTGTATGCAAAAGAGCGCCAACTGACGCGGTGTCGGTTCAGCCTCAAGACCAGTAACTCTCTGTTTGGAAAGGAGATCACTGTCTTTCTGTAAGGTTGTTATCAGGTAAGCATCCTCTTTGTTGTTGGGGAATTTAATAAGCTCTATGCTATTTATCCCCTCCTCTTTGAGGACATCCACTGTATCAATGTTAAATCTTCCGCCAGCCTCAAGAATAATCTCTCCGGAATCGGGACTTACGATATCTGAAGCCGTACGTCGGCCGAGAATTTTGTCAAACGAGGCCTGATCGGAAAGTTCGATCTTTTCAAATTCATAAAAAAGTTTTATTATCGACTCATTCGTCTCATAGCCGAGTGCCTTACAGATTACGGTCACTGGAAATTTCTTTTTTCTGTCAATGCGCGCAATAATGAATCCCTTGGAATCCATCTCAATCTCGAGCCATGAACCCTTATCCGGTATCACTCGAGAGCTGTAAATACGCTCGACATCATCGAAACTGAAAAATATACCGGGAGAACGGTGTAACTGGTTAACAACAACACGCTCCGCTCCGTTTATGATAAATGTTCCGCGACGCGTCATGAGCGGAATATCACCCATGTACACCAACTGCTCACGAACTTCCATGCTGTCTTTTTTTATTAGACGAATTACCGCTTTTAACGGAGCAGCAAAAGTCGTATCACGCTCTTTGCACTCCATCTCGCCGTATTTCGGTTCACCGATTTCATATTCTATAAATTCAAGTATCAGATCTTCATGAGGACTTTCTATCGGAAAGATTTCAAGAAACACAGAATTAAGCCCCTGATTAAGCCGCTTCGAATGAGGGACACTTCTCTGAAGAAACCAGTCGTACGAATCAAGTTGCACTTCTATCAAATTGGGGATCTCGATACCAGGATTAATCTTTCCAAAATTTATTACAGGTTTGGTTTTGCGCATTTGTAAACCCCGGGAAAAATGTAGAGTAAATGGATTACTGGAACTAATTACTGTCTGCCCCATCACAAAATACAGAATGGAAACAGAAGACAATTTTAAACAGCATTGCAGACAGCAGTGATTCGAAAAAGGAAATCGGTTTAGCGAAAAACCGGTTTTCCCGACAGGCACAATAACATGCCAATCGTACAGTCATAAAACAGGAAACAGGTATGACCGCATGAGCCACACCTGCCTTTCCATGTTTATAACGAAACGGTGTTACTTAATCTCAACTTTTGCACCGGCAGCTTCAAGTTTCGTCTTGATCTCGTTGGCTTCTTCTTTAGAGACCTTTTCCTTGATAGCTTTAGGAGCAGCTTCAACAAGAGCCTTCGCTTCAGCAAGTCCGAGACTTGGAAC
>JAEWVL010000089.1 GCA_023396665.1 Spirochaetota bacterium | reverse complement strand
CCGTGCTGTCCCGCACCGGTTTCGGCGATGATTCGTTTTTTTCCCATGAACTGTGCGAGAAGAATCTGTCCGATGGTGTTGTTGAGTTTGTGCGCACCCGTGTGCATCAGATCTTCGCGTTTCAGATAGATTTCTCCGCCTACCTGCGCAGAGATGTTTTTCGCATGGTAGAGCGGTGTTTCGCGTCCGGCGAAATTCTGTAACAGATCCGAAAACTGTTTCTGCCATTCGTCGTTTTTCTTGAATTCGTAAAATGCCTCTTCGAGGTGTTCGAGTTCCTGTATGAGTGTTTCGGGAACGTAGGCTCCGCCATATTCGCCGAAGTACCCCCGCTTGTCCGGATGGCGCTGTGTCATGATATAACCCCCTTATTGATCGGATATCGGCCGTAGTGCCGGGAAAAGTTTTTTCATTTTATCATGTGACTTAATTCCGGGGCTGTCTTCGATTGCGGATGAAAGATCAACTCCGTAAGGTTTCCGTGCGACCAGTTCTGCGGCGTTATCCAGTGTCACGCCGCCGGCGATAATCGCGTTAGGCAGCTGTTCAAAATTATCCAGAAGCGACCAGTCAAAGCGCTCGCCGCATCCCCCTTTGCCCTTGCTGCTCATCGCATCAAGCAAAAATATCTGTCCGGTCCGGGGAATCGCGCTGAGATCCGAAGCCTCCCGTATGCGGTACACTCTGAGTATCGGTAGCTCATAGTTCTCATCGGCTTCGGCTTCGTCGGCAAACAACTGCAGCAGATCAAGGCCGGCTTCTTTTGCAGTTCTGTTGATTTCACCGGAACTTTTTCCGACAAATATGCCTGTCTTCATCACACCGCTGATTCCGGCACTCATGGATCGTACCTGTTGCGCTGTCACGTAACGCTTCGAGTGTTCGTAAAAAATAAATCCTGCGGCGTCGATTCCAAGACTGCTGGCAAAGAGCAGATCCTCACGTCGGGTGAAACCGCAGTACTTAATCCACATCGGTCAATTCTCCGATCATTTTTCCGGGACTGCCCGATTTCATAATAGAGCTGCCGATCAGAAATGTTGATACTCCGCTTTCCTTTTTGATCTTGACGATATCATCTTTTCCGTAAATGCCGCTTGCCGAAATGCGAATGCAGCTGTCCGGAATAGCCTTGAGTACCTCAATACCGGCCCCGATATCGATTGCAAGCGTGTTCAGATCGCGGTTGTTAACCATCACAATACCCGGATCGAGCATCATGACGCGATTAATCTCTTCTGTCTTGTTAATCTCGATAACCGGCTGCATGCCTTTTTCAAGCGTATAGGCATGCAGGGTTTCCAGTTCTTTGAAGGTGAGACATTGTGCGATCAACAGTACCAGATCGGCACCGCAAAGGTAGGCCATGTCAATCTGTTCGGTAAAATAAACAAACTCTTTGCACAGTACCGGTATGCTAACCGTTGAGGCCACAGCCGCAAGATCGCGGTAGCTGCCCGAGAAAAAATTGGCATCGGTGAGCACGCTGATGGCCGCTGCGCCCCCTTTCTCATAGGAGCCGGCCTGTGCGGCGACACGTATGGCGGGATTAATCACCCCGGAAGGAGAACTCTTCTTGATTTCCGCGATCACTGCGGTCTTCTCGGGTGCGAAGCGGTGATGTTCGCGTTCGCGTTCGTTCAGAAATTCACCGTTGCGAATAACGTTGATAAGCTCGTCCCGCTTGATATCGCGCATCTGATTGAGATTGAACTGATTCATCATTTCGCCGCCAGAGTGTTCAGATAGGCCAGAGCTTTGCCGCTGCTGATCTGCTCGAGTGCTGTGTGATAACCGTCGTCGAAAGTCGCAACATGACCCGAGGTGAGAAGCGCCAATGCACAATTGAGCGCAATTGCCTTCGCCAGAGGGCCGGTGTTCGCTGAACTGAGTGCCTCGGTGAACAGACGGGCGTTTTCGGCAGCGTCTTTTCCCGAGGGAATCTGCGCCGCCTCATCGGCGCTGATGTATTTCGCCTGGTCGATCGTGTAGGTGTGCAGCCGGTTTTCGTTAATCTCGTAGACTTCGGTCGGCGACAGGGGGGATACTTCATCCATGCCGTCATGCGAAGAATACAATGCGATGCGGTCGAATCCTATCTGTTTTGCGGCTTCGGCGTAGAGCGGAAGAAAATCCCGCGAACACACGCCTATCATCTGGCGTTTCGTTTTCGCCGGATTGGTGAGCGGACCGAGCAGGTTGAAGATTGTCCTCGTGGCAAGGGCCTTTCGTACCGGTGCCGCGTGTTTCATCGCGGGATGATATACCTGAGCGAACATGAAAAGAAAGTTGTGTCTGTCGAAATAGCTCTTTGCCTCTGCGCCGGTAAGCGAAAGGGGAATGTTCAGCGCTTCAAGAAAATCGGCTGAACCTGATTTTGAACTCACCGAGCGGTTTCCGTGTTTTGCGACGGGCACACCCATCGATGCGATAACGATGGAAACGGCGCTCGAATAGTTGAATGAATGTGATCCGTCACCGCCGGTGCCGCAGGTATCGAAAAGACCTTCGACCGCGACATCAACCGGCAGCGCCGCCCGCCGCATTGCGATCGCGGCACCGGCTATCTCCTGGGCGCTTTCCTTGCGCATCTTCATCGCGACAAGCAGTCCCGCGGTCTGAACCTGGTCAAGTTCACCCGCAAAGAGTTTGTCAAAGAGCTGTTCGCTCTGTTCGCGGGAGAGTGAATCGCCCGCGTAAACTGTATCAAGCAGATTTTGTGTAATCATCGCACACCTCGATAAAATTTTTAATAGTGGTCATGCCGTGCTGGCTGAGATAGGATTCAGGGTGATACTGTACGCCGTATATCGGCAGAGTCGTATGTTCAAGCGCCATCACTTCGCCGTCTGAGGCGAGTGCCGTAATGCGAAGTCCGTCGGGCAGCTTTTCCTTTGACACCGCAAGCGAATGGTAGCGGACTCCGTCGAAAGATTGCGGTATATCGCGGTAGATCGCGCTTCCGCTGTGGGTGATGGTGTCGATTTTCCCGTGCATGGTTTTTTGCGCGTGAACGATAAGTCCGCCGTAAACCAGACCGATCGCCTGCATACCCAGGCAGATGCCGAAGATCGGTTTGTCGTGCACGCTGCGCAAAATATCCAGCGTAATGCCTGAATTATCAGGACTGGAGGGGCCGGGTGATAGAAAAATCCCCCTGTATTTATCAAGATCGATTTTTGACAGATCGCTGTCATTGGTTCGCACATCGATCGTTCTGCCGTGTTTTTTCACGTAGTTCACGATGATGTAGGTGAATGAGTCGTAGTTGTCTATCATCAGAAACATAGTTTGCTCCCGCTCTTATGATTTTACCGCAAAAGGGGCGGATATTGCCAGCGCCCGCAGTTTGCTGCAGATTTCAAAATATTCGTTCTCTGGAACCGAATCCTGAACAATACCGGCACCCGCCTGAAGATAATTGCCCTCAGGGGTGAAATAGGCGCTGCGAATGGTGATACAGGTGTCCATGTATCCGTTAAAACCGATGTAGCCGAGTGCGCCGGCATAGACGCCCCTCGGCAGCGTCTCGTACTGGTCGATTAGCTCAATCGCCCGAACCTTGGGAGCGCCGCTGACTGTGCCGGCGGGAAAAGATTCGCACAGCACGTCGATGACGTTTTTATCGGGGGCGAGTTGTGAGCTGACAAGCGATACCAGGTGTATTACGTGGGAGTAATCTTCAGGCTGCATGAAACTTTCGACCTCTACAGATTCGGCGATGGCGATGCGGGAAAGATCGTTTCTCGCAAGGTCAACGAGCATCAGGTGTTCGGCGCGCTCCTTCGGATCACCGAGCAGTGTTCTGCGGTTTTCACGGTTCTCCGTTTCGTCTTCGGCGCGTTTGATTGTTCCGGCAATGGGTTTGAGAGTGGCCTTGCGGCCCTCAGTTTTGACATGTACCTCAGGTGAACTGCCGACAATGGTGAAATCGCCGGTGTTGAAATAGAACATGTATGGTGAGGGATTCAGTTTGCGCAGCCGCAGGTAGAAAAGGTAGGGGTCGATATCCCCCCCTATCATCGCGCGCATCGACATTACGACCTGTAAGGCTTCACCGGAGTAAATTTCTTCTTTTACCTGCGAGACCTTTTGCATGAATTCTTCTTTCGTTTCGCAGAACGCAGGTTCAACATGTTCGGCGCGCAGCGGAATATAGGGAAGGGTCGTCGTTTGTATTTGTGAAATGATTTCATTTTCCATCGCAAGCAGATAGTCGCAGCAGTTTTCATAGGCATTGGTGTCATCAGTCGGATAGGCGCAGCTGGCAATATAGTAGTTTCCTGTCAGGTTATCGTGGCAGATGAAATCGTCGATCATGAGCAGGCTGACCTGCGG
>JAEWVL010000029.1 GCA_023396665.1 Spirochaetota bacterium | reverse complement strand
TCTCTGCTGAGCTCTGCTGCGCTTCGCGCTCCCGGCTCCAGCATCTTCTTTACCGCTGCTTCTTTGAATCCATTTGTATAGTACATTGTCGCTTTCTCCTACGCGACAACTACCCTGACACAGGGGGTCTCTACTCTGAGGAAATTCCAAAATCAAAGAATTCCAGATAGCAGACATAGAGAAGTCTGCTATCTGATTTTGCTATTTGCTATTTGCTATTTGCTATTGAGTTGAATTGGCCCTATCGTTCCAGTGTATGTCGTATTGCTCTCATCTGTATAAGTAATTGTAAAGGTGTAATCACCTGCAATTTCTGGAAGAGTTTCAAAATATAACCTTAATGATGACGGATCAAGAAGTGGATGAGAAGATTGATTGAAGTTTTCAAGAGAGGTTATGTTGTTAAATTTTGACCAATCTCCAAAATCCAAGCCGACCTCTTCTCCACCATCAAAATTATATCCATTCGTGATATATTTGTAAGCATCATAATAGGCGATTGTAAAACAATCGTTAAGAGATGTCCCAGCCAAATGACTGCTGTTATAATTGTTTTGGCAAGTTATGCTTACATTTTTAACAGGATATACGGGGCATCGAGTGAAATAGACATTGCTTGGATAATCCATGTCTCCGTATTTCTGAGACAATTCTTCGGTTATTTCCTCTGACGAATTTTGAAAATCAGATTTTCCAGATTCGTCATATAGTTCTGTAAACAGATTGAGAATTGTTTCATCTTCAACATTGCAATCTGTAGTTGTAATTCTCGGTTGCATGCTATTAATATAAACATATGTTACAACAAAATGGTCACTATACGGAGCTTCCGTAGAATCTTTTCCAGAAAAAAAACATCCATGAAGAGTCAAAAGAAATACAATCATTGTTAATTTGATTCTCACTTTATTATCCTTTTATTTGTTGGGATATACATTAGTCAATATCTTGATTTGATATTGATAATCATAAGATGTTCCAGATCGGGTGTAGGATGGCCAAGTGCGCCTTCAATTGAATTTAAGGGCACACCACTTTCGCCCAATCATAATTATCTGCACATAACAGCACATACTCTCTATCATCACAAGAAATAATTGATAGTCTCTGAATCAATGAAGATTATTAAGTATCCCGGTGACTATCTGTTTCAAATTACTTTTGTTCATCTTAATGACGTATGTGATGTTATACAATTTATACGAAGGGAAGGTAGAAAAAAGGAGCAAACCATTGATTATTCAAATAGCAGTGTAGCATAGTCTTCGCTCACACCGAGAAGACGCAGGGCGTTATGTCGCAGGGCCTCTTTGTCCTCGCCCATCACTTTCTTGTTAGAAATCCATTTTATCAGTTTTTCGTCTTTAAAGTAATATTCGTTTTCGTTCAGCCTGGTCTTGTTGACGTCGAAGGCCTCGACGCCCATCACTTTCGCCGTCTGTGCATCCATGAAAATCGGCGCGTTGTAAATGTAGTTCTCTTCGAAAGCATAGATCAGCTTCTGATCCTTAAAATAGAAGTGAATGCTCGATTTTCCCATTTCCCCGAAAAACTCGGCCTTCATTTTCTGTAAATTGACATTCTCATAGTAACCGCTCAGGGTTCCGCCCTCGGTGCTGTGACCCAAGAGCTCTTTTTCTATTTTTTTCAGCATCGGCAGTCTTCTTTCAATGCTGAGCACGCTTGCGTCCGTAACGGTAACGATGTCTTTGTTCTGACATGCGATGGCGCAAAACAAGACAAGAGCCGGTATAAGTCGTTTCATTTCGTGCTTTCCCCTGTCACAGTCTCCGGTTTTCCGGGAAAATGCCAACTTGTCAGTCGGTTCTGCTACGCCTATCCTGCATTTTTTTTATTCCTGTGCAAGCTCTTTTTCATTGCATCGGCCCTCATGCCTTCGCTTCGGGGGGATACGAGGACTAATCACGCTGCCGCGGCAGTTTCTGCTTATGGCTGCAGCTTCTTCAACGCGCTTCACGCTTCGCCTGCCCGCAAAAAACGGTTTGAATTGCGATACGCTTTATGTACATTGCCTTTGATGCATGAAGCTGCCGCGCAGTCGCGCAGGGCGAGTCCCGAACAGGAGAGCCATCGATGAGAACCTTTTTCAGTTTTTTTGCGAAGAACCATATGTTTGCGGGTATTTTTACGGTGATGCTGCTGCTGGTCGGTCTTAACAGTCTTCTGTCGATCAAGAAAGATCTGCTGCCCGACGTATCGTATCCGATAATAACGGTCACCACAAGCTATCCCGAAGCCTCACCCGAAGATGTCGAGCTTAATGTGACGGCTAAAATAGAGAGTGCCATAAAGGATGTAGACGGCATACAGGATTATACATCGGTATCGCTTGAGAACGTGTCGGTGGTAAGTGTCACGCTCAGCGACTCGCTGAACCAGCGGCAACTGGATGTCGCGATGCAGCGTATCAGGGATGCGGTGGCGCGTATCGGAAACCTGCCGGCGCAGATCGAGGGGGCGCCGGTCATTGAGCGCAGAAGTTCCGGCGAACGTCCGGTCATCGTGGCGGGAATATACTCCGGTACGCAGCCCTATGAGAAACTGAGGTTTCAGGCCGCTCAGCTCGAGCGCCGGCTCAAGAAGATTGCCGGTGTATCGAGAATTGACAAAAGCGGCTATCTCGCACGCGAGGTGAGGGTAGAGCTCTCACCCGAAAAGGTGAAGTCCTATCAGCTCGATGTGAACGAGGTGATCGCCGCGGTCCAGAAGCGCAACATCATGGGAACAGCCGGCGCGATGGAAAGTTTCGCCTGCACACAGGACATCGTGGCCATGTCGCAATTCGCCTCACCCTCTGATATCGGCGATGTCATCGTTCGCGCGACGCTTGACGGACCGCTCGTCAGGGTAAAAGATCTCGCAAGGGTCAATGTCGGCTTCGAAGAAGAGCGTGTTATCACAAAAATCAACGGCCGCAAGGTGATCGGTTTTGCCATCTACAAACTTGACAGCGCCGACATCGTTAAAACGGTGAGGGCGGTGAAACGCGAAGTTGAAGCGTCGGCAAACTGGCTGCCAGACGATTATTCCGTTATGCTTTCAAACGATTATTCCCGCTATGTCGATACCAGTTATCGCGTGGTGATGCAAAACGGCATCATGGGTTTTGTTCTGGTTGTCCTTATTCTGTCGCTCTTTCTGAATTTCCGTGTCTCTCTGTGGGTTGCGCTGGGCATTCCCGTTTCCATTTTCGCTGCCATCACCCTGCTGCAGACAGCCGGTTTCAGTCTGAACGTCATATCCCTTTCCGCACTCATACTGGTTATCGGCATCATCGTTGATGACGCGATCATCATTTCCGAGAGCATTTTCAGCGAGTTCGAAAACGGCAGGCCGCCGCTTGAAGCGGCGAGCGAAGGGGTGGCAAAGGTATTCGTTCCGGTCCTATCGTCCCTGCTCACCACAGTGCTGGCCTTTTTCCCCCTGCTTCTTATACCGGGAAGTTTCGGCAAGTTTCTCTTTGTTATGCCCTTTGTTGTCATCGTCTCGCTAGCCGTTTCACTTGTCGAAGCGCTTGTCGCCTTGCCCTCACACGTATGCAAAAGCCTCGAAAGGGGAACCCGGCTCAGGAAAAAAGCTTTCATCGGTAAAGCCGAGAAGCTCTACGAGGCATTGCTCGCGAGAGTGCTGAAACGCTGTGGTCCGGTGATCGCCCTGTCTGTCGCTGTACTGTGTGCGCTGTTTTTTCTTTCCTCGCGCTTTCTCCGCTTCGATTCATTTCCTCTCGAAACGGCCGAAGCCTTTGATATCAGCCTTGAAACGAAGCAGGGCTGCGGCATAAAAATAACCGCCGAGCAGACGCAGAAGATCGAACAAGTGCTTTTGTCGCAGCCCGCGGGAGAAATCGAGTCATTTATAACAACAGTCGGCACCGGCCCCTCGGCGCTGCCGAAGCAGAATTACGCGACCATCACCGTTAACCTTGTTCCGCTTTCGATACGTA
>JAEWVL010000083.1 GCA_023396665.1 Spirochaetota bacterium | reverse complement strand
GCTTTTGTATCTGCTCTTCGTTGTCGAGTATTGCGGCTACGAGCGGCATTTCCAGATTCGTTTTCTCCGTTTTCTCTGGATTATACCGCTGTTGACCTTCATCGCGGCCATAACGAACGACTATCATAATCTTCTGTGGGCTCCGGCTCCGCATCAGGCCGGCACTGTGCTGTTCTGGTATGGTCCCTTGTTCTGGTTTTATGTTGCCTTTGCCTTCTTTTCGACGGCTATTGCGGCGGTGATACTGCTCGGGACGCTGATCTCGACGAAGGGGCTTCTTCGCTGGCAATTGTCGATATTTCTTCTGGCGACGATTATTCCCGCTCTGTCTGTCATCATTAATTTTGCGCTGCGTCCTCCGGGTACGGGAATCGATCTGTCACCCGTCGCCTTTGCCGTATCAGCCCTGCTCGTCGCCTATGATGTCGCGCATTTTAATTTTCTCGACATACTGCCGGTCGCCCACCATTCGATATTTAAGAAAATGCGCGGTGGGGTAATGATTCTCGACCGTTTAAACCGCATCGTCGACAGCAACGACTCGCTCAGCGGCTTTCTGGGGCGTAAAATAGCGGCGGGAACATCAATAGCAGAGCTCGGTGATATTGGCGACGAAATCACCACCGCGATCAGGCACAGTGTGCCCTACGAAACCGAAATATATGACGAGCGGCAAAACCGTTTTTACGAATTGCGCATGACACCGCTAAAGGATGGAATGGGGCGCATCGTAATTCTTTATGACACGACAGAGCGCAAACGTTCTGAACTGAAGCTTGTCGAGGCCAATGCCGCACTGATCGCCAGACTCGAGGAAATTCAGCGGCTGCACTCACAGTTGAAAGAACAGGCAATAAAGGACTCTCTGACCGGGTTATATAATCGTCGTTTTCTCGATGATATTCTTCAAAAAGAGATATCGCGCTCGCTTCGCAGAGAGAGCCATTTTGCGCTCATAATGATGGATGTCGACAATTTCAAAGAACTCAATGACAACTACGGACACGATGTCGGGGACAAGACACTTCAGCAAATATGCGAAATAATAGCTGCGAATATACGAAATTCCGATTATGCCTGCCGATACGGCGGTGACGAGATAATTGTACTGTTGACAAATGTATTACCAGAAAATGTTGCTGAAAAGGGTGAAATTTTCAGACGCAGTATTGAAGAGGAATTTGCCGCCCGTCATGAGGGCAAGGTTACCCTTTCGGTCGGAATTTCCGTGTTTCCCGATGACGGCGCCGATGCCCTGCATATTTTTAAGCATGCCGATATGGCGCTTTACCAGGCGAAACGGCAAGGGCGAAACAGAGTCGTCAGATATGCGGGCGAAAAATGAGCATGTGAATGTGAGGATTTGTTGCGGCGTCCGATCAGACCGTCCGGCAGGATTATTCTTGATTTTTTATCCCCCTTTCATAAGCTTATGCCCGGTTTGGCGCTAATCAAAATGTCGCTCGGGTCTGATCGTTGACTGCGTCAACTGCTCGGCCCTGCGACCTGGGTCATTAAGCGTGGCTTGATCGGCATTTTTCATCTGTTTTGAAAAGCCTAAACCGATTGTTAAAGATAAGCATAAATATCCGGGAGGAGTGCGTATGACAAAGATTCTTGGTATACAGATTACAAACCGCGAATCTTCAGCGGAACGGATGCAGGATGTGCTGACAAAGTACGGATGCTGCATCAGGACACGTCTCGGTCTGCATGAAGCGGGCAACGCGTGCAGCCCGAGGGGTATCATTCTGCTGGAACTGGCAGGCGACAGCGCCGAGTGGGTCGCACTGGAAAAAGACCTTCAATCGATTGACGGTTTATCGGTCAAATCAATGGAGTTTTAGGAACCGTCTGATATGTGGAAACTTACCGTCTTAGTGAATGCTAAAGAGGTTTCGGAAACAGAGGAGCTCATGTTCGCCTCCGGAGCCGTATCGGTTGCCAACGAGCCCTTTGAAAACGATATCGAATTGAGTGCGCTTTTTAATTCGAAAGAAGAGCTTGAGCACTATAATGCCATCGCCCGTGCCGGCAAGGTTTCGCAGGTTCGGGGGGATAACCAGGGCGGCGACGGTGATTTCAAGGGCGGCGAGATTATCGAGTCTGTCTTTGTCGTGCCCGAAGAGCTTGAGATGGGCATCTACGACGCTTCGGATATGATAATCGTGCTTGATCCCAAGGGGGCTTTCGGTGACGGATTTCATCCGTCAACCCGTGATACGATGCGTTTTCTGAAGCTGCTGTTGGATACAGCAGCCGACACCTCGAAAATTGAATTTCTCGATCTGGGAACGGGAACCGGTATACTGTCCATTTACGCCTATAAGCGTGGAGTCAGGGAGATTTGCGCACTTGATGGCGACGGCGACAGCATAATCAGCACCGTGAAAAACTTTTACATGAATAACATCATGTCCTATCATGCTGTGTGCGCCACGATCGATCAGTATCGCACGAAAATGCGTTACAACATCGTCGTAGCGAATCTCGGTTCCGCCGCAATACTGCAGAACATGAAAGCTATTGCCACGTTTTGCGCTCCCGGGGCCTCGCTTGTATTAAGCGGTATCATGCTGCAGTGGAAAGAAGAGCTGTTGGCCGCCGCCGCCCCTTATTTTACCTACGCTTCCGAGATCGTTTCGCACGAGTGGCTCACCATCATGATGAGAAAGAAAGGCTAGAATGCTGAAACGTTTGTTCTGCGAAGTGGACTTTCGTTTTGACCGGGCAGGTCACGTCACTTCAGAAGTTGTTATCAGCGCCTTCGTCGAGACCTTGCAGGAGCAGCAGTTCGCACTTCGCTTTTTCGCTCGGGATGCGGCGCAGGTAAGCTGTACGCAAAACGGATTGCCCCTTGTCGCGCAAATCAGGGATGCCGGCGTGAGCAGAACTCTCTCATACGCCATACAAACGCAAAGCGGCGACAATACGATTGTTGCGCGTCATCCGCTGGCGCTGCGATTTCTTTCAGAAGGCAAAAGCGAGAGCGATAGCGTGTGGGTTGCCATAGTTCCCCTGCGGCAATACAGATCATTCGGCGTTGATCAGAGTGTTGAGTGCGAGCTTCGCGCGAGCCTTCCGCGGCACACTGCGGCTGAGCGGCTGCTGTTAAAAAAACGATCGATCGCACTCGGGGGAAAAAGCGACTCCGAAGAGCGGGGCGTTGTCTATAACGCTAAAATCAGCGGCGGCAACAACCTCATCACGGCTGTCTATTCACCGGGGTTTTCCTTTCCCGATCAGCTGTCGGTTAAAGCCGGAAATTTCTGACACAGCGCTTATCCAAAAAAAACAGAGTACAGGCGCAATCCTTCCTTACTGCCATTCCTTCTCAATGATGCTCACCGTTCCGTCAATCTGGGTGATGAAAAGAATTTTGTCGTTTCCCGTATCGATGAACCAGTCTGTGTTCTTGCCGAACTGCTGCAGAATGCTTTTTCCGGCGCCTCGTTTCGATATGCGCCAAAGGGTGTTGCCGCCGGTGGCTTCGTTAGTGGTTAGCACAAGAATGGATGCTTTCGGGGCACGCGGGGGGATATTCGTATTGTTGACTACATTGCCATTTCTGTTATACACGACAGTTTTTCCCGTGCTGTTATAGCCGGATTCAAAAATGATATCGATGATTGCATCTGTGAAGCTGTCATCGAACAGATACCGTGACTCGCTGGTTTTCGGGTCATATACAAATACGTTAAGTGTTCGAATTCCGGCGTATGATTTTGAGGTAACAGCTGAAAGATTGTCCTTGTTTGTTCCCCTGTACTTTCCCGATACGGGGATAACATAAAGATTGGCGCCCTGGTCAAAGTAAATGACAGCCGACGCGGCAGCCGCCAGGGGTAAAAAGACAAACAGGACAGCCAGACACAGACGTTTCATATGATTTCTCCGATATTATAAAAGATCCACTATCGCGCGAACCCAGCGCTCCAGTTTGTTTTCAGCCATCTGGGCGGTGGCTACGACGCTTTCATGAGAGTGTTCCTGTGATGTGACACCGGTTGCCATGTTTGTGATACACGAGATACCGAGCACCTCCATGCCGAGGTGGGCCGCTGCGATCACTTCGGGGACAGTCGACATGCCGACCGCATCGGCTCCTATCGTGCGTAAGAACCGTATTTCAGCCGCAGTCTCATACGAGGGGCCGGTCATCGATGCGTAAACACCCTCGTGGAAACTGATGTTCTCCTCAGATGCGGCCTCCATGGCCAGAGAACGCAGCCTTTTGCTGTAAGCATTGGCCATTCCCGGAAATCTGGGGCCGAGACTGTCGTCATTGGGGCCGATCAGCGGATTATTGCCAAGCAGGTTGATGTGATCTGTTATCAGCATCAGCGTTCCCGGAAGAAAAGCGGTATTGATACCCCCTGCGGCGTTTGTCACAATCAGTGTCTTTACCCCCAGTTCCTTCATCGCATAAACGGGATAGACAACCTCTTTCATCGAGTAGCCTTCGTAGTAATGAAAACGCCCATCCATGACAGAAACATATTTGTCGTCGAGCATGCCGAAGACAAAACGTCCACGATGCCCGGCAACAGTTGAGACCGGAAAGTGCGGAATTTTCCCGTAGTCGACAGTCTTTTGCTCCCTGATTTGCGAAACCAGATTGCCAAGCCCTGATCCCAGAATGATGCCGATAGAGGCATCTGGTACTGATTTACGTAGAAATGCGGCCGATTCTTTCAGTTTGTTCTTCATCTTTCACCGATTGAAAATAGGTTTGCTATTGGGGCACCTAAAAGCAAAACAGGAGAGGGTGCCTTATTCAATATTTCTGTAGTATGTGACTCGACTCAATTGCTATCCCCTTCGATCTTCAAAGGCAACCATTTTTTTCACATTTTGAGATTGTGTAATTTTACTTGACGTATCAGTTTTCTGTGTTTTTTTCAAAGATAGAAAACTATTGATCACAATATTACCCCGGACGACAGGTTTTACCGATGAAAAAATGGGCGATTGATGCGGGAGCGATTATTACCCCGCATTCCGTAATAAAAAAAGGTTCAGTTGTAATGCACAACGGCTATATTGATGAGCTTGCAAAGGGTTTTTCCGATGCGAAAATCACCCTGCAGATTCCCGATGGGGTTCTTTGTCCGGGTCTGATAAACAGTCACGATCATCTTATAGGAAACTACTATCCCAAAGTCGGAAACGGTCCCTATGAGAACTGGCTCCCCTGGGACAATGATCTGAAAAGCGATCCAACTTATAACGAGCGACAACAGATAGAAAACAGGGACCTGTACCTGCTTGCCGGATATCGCAATCTTATCTCGGGCGTTACATCGGTACATGATCATATCCCCCATTTTGTACAGGAGCCTTTTCTCGATCTTCTGCCTCTCAAGGTCATATCCGATTATGCTCTGGTTCATTCGATAGCGCCTTTTGCACTGAACTGGGGAGAGGGTGTTGGCGAGGAATATCAGCGGGCCTTGAAAGAGGATATCCCCTTTATCACGCATATAGCCGAAGGTTTCGACAAGGATACCGTTCGGGACCTTGAAACACTTGAAAAAAAGGGCGGACTCGGCGACCATTCGGTTCTGATTCACGGAATCGCTTTTTCAGAAGCGGATATCCGCAAGATAAAGGCGGCCGGTGCTACCGTTGTGTGGTGCGGTGACTCGAATATGTTCATGTTTGACAAGACGGCGAATATACGCTATATGCTCTCACAAGGGGTAAATGTTACCATTGGCACAGACTCTCCCATGTCGGGGGGCTTGAACCTGCTTCATGAGATGCGCTTTGACAGAGAGTTGTATCCCAAGCTTTTCAAGGGAGACAGGGTCACCGACAAGCAGCTGGTCGAGATGGTGACATCGAATGCAGCGAAGGCTTTTCGACTTTACGAGAACGGCTCTATAGAAACGGGAAAGCTTGCCGATCTGGTCGTGTTTGACCGCAGCAGGGAAGATCCTTACGATTCGGTCGTATCGGCCGAATTGAAGAATGTTCGTCTGGTTGTAATAGAGGGGATTCCGGTCTATGGTGACGAGGCTTATGCGGAAATATTTGAAGAACATGAAGTCGAAACGCAGAAGGTGACAATCGCCGGCCAGAAACGCCTTATCATAGGTGATGTTCTCGGTTTGCTTGAGCGAATCAACCGTGCTGTCGGTTTTGAAAAGAAATTCCCTTTTATGCCCGTACAATTGAGGAGTTGATCGTTTATGTCCAGTGGTTTGACCCCAGGAATAATGAGCAGGCGCTACAAGTCCGGTTCCATAGTATATTTTGAGGGAGACAAGAGCGAATTTGTCTACATTCTCAAATCGGGGAAGGTGATGCTTACCTATCTGAAGCTGGAAAGCGGAGAAGAGGTGACCGAAGATGTCAAGCCGGGCGAATTTTTCGGTGTCAAGTCGGCTTTAGGGAAATACCCGCGAGAGGAGACCGCTCAGACGATCGGTGAGACGAATGTTCTCGTGCTTAAACAGGCCGATTTTGAACGCTACGTTCTGGGAAACGTTGCGGTCGTCAAGAAAATGCTCCGTGTTTTTTCGAATCAGCTCAGACGGGTGGGGAAAGCCGTCCGTGAAGTTCTCGGCGATACCAACCTCGTTGATCCGGCCAATGAACTGTTTAAAATCGGTGAGTATTATGCGCGTAACGGCAAGTTTCAGCAGGCTCTGTACGCGTACAAACGATATATGGAATACTATCCTGATGGCAGATACGCCCAGAATGCCATGACGAAGATCAAGAGTATCGAGAAGGGCGATTATGCCAGCGCTTCCGGCGGAGAGGCTACGGCGCCGGTTCCCCCGGCTCCGGTTGAAGATTTTTCGGGCATGACAACGATCGATGAGGGTATGGGGGGAGACGCTTTCGGCGGAGATGATATTCCCGATTTTGACAGCTCTTTCGGTGAGATCGGCGTCGAGCCGGATTTCGCACAGGATTCCTTTTCTTTTGAGTCGACTGAGTCTTCCGGCGAGACGACCGAATTTGGTGCGGAGATGTCCACTTTTCTGAGCTCGGATGATTCGTTTTCATCAGGAGGCGAGGAAACCTTTATCGACGAGTTCGGATCCAGTCTTGATGACGGCGGATCAAGCGATGATGAGTTTGGCGGTGCAATGGGGCCGCAGATTAATGAAATTTTTTCTGAGGCGGAAGTGCTCAGAAAAGAGGGCTCTTTTCCCGCAGCGGCGGCCAGGTATGAGCAGATTATTCAGAACGCCTCATTCGAAATGGATGACGCCGCACTTTTTCAGAAAGCCTACGTACTGGCCGGCAGTTCCTATCGTGAGGCCGGCGATTTTAAGCGTGCGCTTTCGGTCCTTTCACAGTTTATAAAGGCGAATCCCTCAGCAAAAGAGTCAAAACATGCACTGCTTGAAGTCGGATTGTGTTACCAGGCTTCCGGCCAGTTTGACAAGGCCGCCCCGTATCTGAAAAAAGTTGCGGCCATGACGCCGCGTGACGATATAACGCAACAGGCTCTCGGAGCCTTGCGTCAGATGAAATGACATAGCAGGATGAACTATGCTACTTGATGACCGGTTTCTGGACAAATTTGGTGTTGAATACTCTCCCGGAGATATCATTTTCTGTGAATTTGAGCCGGGCGATGCCTTTTATTTTGTACACTCGGGAAAAATCGGGATCGTAAAGATAATCAACAACAAAGAAAAGACCATGGATGTGATGAAAGAGGGGGATGTTTTCGGAGAGATGGCCATTCTCGAAGGCGAGCCCCGTTCCGCGTCTGCAATCGCGCTCAGTCGCACAAAAGTGCTTAAATTTCACCGTGATAATTTTGATGCTCTTCTCGCGGGAAACAAGGACCTGGCCTATCGGCTGCTTGTCGTTTTTTCGAAACGGATATATGACGCCAAGCGCCGTTTGATGATTCTGCTTTTGAATGAACCGATACTGAAGGTCATGGATGTGTTGTGCATGCTTGCCGAATCCAACCCTTCACTGGATCTGCATCATCAGATTACCCTCGAAACGAATCCCAATGACATATCAAACTGGGCTGCAATTTCCGCGGAGGAGACGCAGGCGGCTCTTAAACAGCTTGCAAATACGGGCAAGATTGAGATAGTGTCCAACAGAATCCTGGTAAAGAATGTGCTTGACTTCCAACGGCTCGTTAATTCAAGAAGAAAGCAGATTTTTTCCAAATAAATCCCCGCTCCCGTAGCTCAGGCGGATAGAGCAGTAGTTTCCTAAACTATGTGCCGGAGGTTCGAATCCTCTCGGGAGCAATTTCTTCGTAATAGGTAGCAGGAAATTTCATGGAAAAACGCCTCCTGGCTGTCATTGACAGATATCATCTGATAGAACGACAGCTCTCCGATCCAGAAACCATTAAAGACCAGAAACGTTTCGCCGAATTGAACCGTGAGTATTCGGGGCTTGAGGCGCTTGTAAAAAAGGCACTGGACTATTCGGCAATTATGAACTCGTATCGCGAGACCACCGCCATGATGCAGGGCGAGCAGGATGCCGAAATGCGGCAGATGCTCTTTGAAGAGGCCGAATCGCTTGATCAGAAACGAATCGCGCTTGAAGATGAACTGACCATTTTGCTATTGCCGAAAGATCGTAATTCAGGAAAAGACGTCTTGATTGAGATACGGGCCGGAACGGGCGGAGAAGAGGCTGCACTTTTTGTTTCGGATCTGTTTCGAATGTACCAGCGTTATGCGGATATTCACGGCTGGCGTACAGAAATTATCGAAAGAAGCCAGACTGAAATCGGCGGCATGAAAGAGATTGTTTTTTCTGTCTCGGGAACAAACGTCTATGACGATCTGAAATACGAGTCCGGAGCGCATCGTGTTCAGCGGGTGCCCGAGACCGAATCGGGAGGCCGTATTCACACCTCTGCGGTAACGGTTGCGGTTATGCCCGAAGCCGAAGAAACCGATGTGGAGATCAAGGCGGAGGAACTTCGTGTCGATGTGTATCGCTCTTCGGGGCATGGCGGGCAGTCTGTCAATACCACCGATTCGGCCGTGCGAATCACGCACATACCGACGGGCATGGTGGTAACCTGTCAGGATGAGAAGTCGCAGCTGAAAAACAAACAGAAAGCGATGAAGGTGTTGCGGGCGAGGCTCTTCGAAATAGAAGAGGAAAAGCGGCTTGCCGAAGAATCAAAGCTTCGCAAATCGCAGGTCGGTTCGGGGGACCGCAGTGAACGCATTCGCACCTATAACTTTCGCGAATCCCGGGTAACCGATCACCGGATAGGCTTGACCCTGTATTCACTTGAGGCAATTCTAAACGGCGAGATGGAGGGCCTGATAGAACCGCTCAAGAAGCACGAGATTCAGGAGCTTCTGAAAAACCAGTAAGGGTACAGTATCTTGCAGACATCAGTTTTTCTCTCAGAACTTTCCTCAATGCTCGACAAGGCCGGAGTGCCCAATGCTTCGTTTGAGGCGGAGCTTCTCGCTTCGTACGCTGCGGATATAAACAGAGCCGCACTTGTCGCGATGATGCGTGACCCGTATCCCCCCGAAGCGAAACACAGGGCCGCTGATCTCTGCCGGCGCCGCGCCGCGCATGAACCCTTTGCCTATATTACCGGTCATAAAGAATTTTACGGTATCGATTTTCAGGTGACACCTGATGTGCTGATCCCGCGCCCGGAAACGGAGGCGCTTGTCGATGCCGCGGTTTCGCTTTTGCCCGAGGGCGGATCATTTTTGGATCTCTGCTGCGGATCGGGAGCGGTCGCCGTGGCGCTGAAACATTGTCGCAATGACGCTTCGGTGAGCGCTTCGGACATATCGCAAAAGGCGCTCGCGGTGGCCGGGACTAATG
>JAEWVL010000450.1 GCA_023396665.1 Spirochaetota bacterium | reverse complement strand
GTTCGGCGGATATTCCACTGTTCACCACCCAAATAGCCCGCATAACCGGTATTCAGCTTCGTCTTCTCGGCATCAATATGAATCTTGCGCCATCTGTCGATGTCAATACCAACCCCTTTAATCCGATTATCAATATTCGTGCATTCGGTTCGTCTCCTGAAAAGGTGGCCATTCATTCTGAAGCTTATATAAAGGGATTACAGAAGGCGCGTTGTCTGGCCGTAGCAAAACATTTTCCCGGTCATGGCAATACCGGCAAAGACTCTCACAAAACACTTCCGGTAATTTCCTGCGATTATGACACGATCCGGGCGAACGATTTGCTTCCATTCAGGCGTGCGATCCGGGCGGATGTCTCAACGGTGATGAGTGCACACATCCTTTTTCCCGCTCTCGATGAAAATCCGGCGACCCTTTCCCCTCGAATCATGACATCGCTTTTACAGGAAGAACTGTCATTTAAGGGAATTGTGATGACCGATGATCTCGAAATGGGAGCGATTGCAGGAAACATGAACATCGGTGAGGCTGCCGTTCGCTCTGTCATTGCAGGTGCGGATATCATTCTCATAAGTACTCATGCAAGCAGAGTCGGGCAGATACATTCAGCGCTTAAGAAAGCGATTGAGTCAGGACGCATCAGTATGGAACGATTGGATCATTCAGTTAACAAAATTCTGTCTTACAAGAAACAATACCGTCTTGATCTTTCTGCAGAGCAGTATCAACGCCAGCTTGGTAATGATGATGTCAAATTGCTGATGAATGCACAACAGATCAACCAGGCGGTCAGCTCATCGGCTCTTTATCTGCATATTGATTCGACGTTAACGATGAAAAAAATAGATAATGCGAAACGTGTTTTTGTTTATAGCGATACGCCACTATTACGTTCGCTTTGCAGGGATGCGGGGATCACAGTATATCCGCGTAACGCGTATCCGGCTCATCTTCAAAATGTCGCCCGCGAAGCTGCGGATAGTTGCAATCGAAAAGTGATGCCTGATCAGGTAATTACTTATTATGAAATAAGGGATTATGATAGTTTGCGACTGCTTCCTGATGCACGGGAAAATCTCGTATTGATTGTACCCGACAACGCCTTTCTGGTGAGTACTCGTATGAAATCTCACAACGCGCTGTTTTCTTTTTCAGATACGCGTGCGTCCTATACTGCAATAGCGGCCGTACTCGCCGGCAAATTCAAACCTTCGCAGTCCATTGCGATTGATCTCGGTTTTCAACAATAATGAAGCGTCACGACAAGAGTGAAGTTTCCGATCAAAAACAGAGCAGCTCCGGAAAACGCAACATGGGAGTCTATATACACGTTCCTTTCTGTGAGGAAAAATGCGACTATTGTTCCTTTCATTCCGTTCGTTTCGACCCGTCTCTCGCTTCACGTTACATTGAAGCTCTTCAGAACGAAATTGAGCAGGGTTATACTGAATTTACCGGCTCTCATATCGATTCAGTATATTTCGGCGGCGGTACCCCCTCACTATTGGATCCTGAAACGATAGATACCTTGCTTTCCCTTTTGCGCAGGCATGCGGCATTCACCGATGATGTTGAAGTGACAATTGAAACGAATCCTTCGCATTTTGAATTAGGGCGTTTCCTGGAATTTGGCGATGCAGGTGTATCGCGGGTATCTTGCGGCATACAGACGCTTGATCAAAGTGTATATGAACGAATTGGCAGAAAGGGGGGATTCGCCGACGACGATTTTCTTGAAAAGATATCGTCGATACCGCAGCGTCTTGCCTTCGATATCATTAGCGGTGTCGGCGCTTCAGTGCAAACACTGGAAAAATTGCTGGTCTTTCCAGTCGATCACTATTCTGTCTATATGCTGTCTGTTGATGAGGGAACTCCGTTGCATACAAGAGGATTTCATCCCGACGATGAGCTGCAGCGCGGCGAATATCTCGCAGTGTGCGAACTTCTTAACTCGAAAGGATTTGATCATTATGAGATTTCCAATTTTGCCCGCAACGAAAAGTATTCCCGGCACAATCTGAAATACTGGAATTTCGATGAGTATTGCGGCTTCGGGGCCGGTGCGCACAGTTTTATTGACGGAGAACGTCGCGCGAATGCTTTATTAGCGGAGTATCTCGCAAATAATGGCCTTTGTCGCATTGTGGACAAACGCACAACTGATGATGCTGCTGCCGAGTACATTATGACGAAATTACGTCTACGTGATGGACTTGCGATAGAAGATTTTACTTTACGTTTCGGAGAAACGCGCGGACTGCAGCTTAAAAAAGCCGCCAGAAGAGCCTCAATTGCCATCAACGATCAGGGACGTATCGCTTTGAATGAAGAGGAATTTCTCTTTCTTGACAGCATTGTTTATGCTCTCGCTGTCGACTTCATTAAAGGGGGATAAACGTTATCCCCCCGTAATTTGCGCTTGAATTGCAAAAGAAGAAAATCACGGTACATCATCGCTGATTGAAATAAATGCGCTGCAGGTAATTGTAATCCCTTCGAACTCTCTCAAGCAGCGGCGAGTTGCTGTACAGCGGTACCATATCCACCTCCGCCAGGTTGAGAAACTTCTTGTAGATGAGTCTGGCTTTTTCAACGTCGCGCAGCATCGAATCCGTTTCGTATACTTTTCCGGCTAGATAGAGCGCATCGTCAGCGCTGTCGCTATCGGGGTACTGCTGTATAATCTGAACTACCGATGCAATTGCACGTTCGCCGTTTCCATCCTGCAGATACAGTCTTGCCATTTCCAGAAGGGCATTATCCGCGTTATCATTGCCGGGGAAAAGCAAAGCCGCCTGATGATAAGCCTGTCGCGCGCTTTCGTTTTCTTTCATTCCGACATAGGCTTTTCCTTTCAGAAACAGTGCGGTGGGATACTCACCGGAATCATCTGATATACGATCAAGCTGCATCAGCGCTTCAACATTTTCATTGGTTTTCAGATAGGCCCGTGCGAGCCATAAGGTTGTCTGGTCACGCAGTTGTGAGTTGGGGTAATTTGTCAGAAACTGATTGAACCGTTCGATTGCGGCGCGATATTCGCCCGCGTTAAAAAGATTGATTCCAGCTTCCAGGGCAATTGAATCGGGAGTTTGCGGCCCCTGCAAAGTGAGTTCCGCTTCATTTTCATTTCCGGCATCGATGTTTTGGGTTCCATTATCCGGTAACGATACGGGAAGAGGACTCGATGGAATCGCTTCCTGTGCCGGAGTCATCTGAAGCGATCTGAAGGGTCTGGTTTCTCCATTTACCGATGTGTTTCCGGGCATAGGTAATTTAATCGTTGCTTGCGACTGTTCTTCACCATATCTGTCAAACGCGGCTTGATTGTCATTCGAAGAAACAGGGAAATTGTTTTCAGGCTCGCCCAGCGGGGAATCAGCGTCTGATGGCGGCTGTTCAGTTATCCTGTCGTTAGCCGGAACTGGAGATTGTGCCGTGTTTTCGGGCATTACAGGCGACTGGACGTTATTTTTCTGTGCCTTATCGCTCTCTGTCTTCGTGCTATTTTTATCAGTATCGGCTTTTGATGCTGCCACTCCGTCGCTTGCCGGTTTTTGATTGTCACCCGTTTTTGGCGCAGGTTTGGGCGAAACAGGTTTTCTTCTGACCGGGCGTTTGTTTCTTGTCGCCTTCTTTTTCGGGCTTGCCGGGCTGTCAAGCTTTACGCCCGGGCGAAGTATCGTCATGATATCCTCATCTGCGGCCGCACATGGAGTCGTCAGCAAAACGAGTGCCGTCAGAAAAATTCCAGTGAGAAAACCCGGAGCATGTACTTTCATTAATCGAAACACTGTAATAAGGGGCAGATGTGCCGCATTCGTTTTCATTCGAGTGGATCTCCATCGGGCAGTATGGGGGAAGCCTCACGGATATCAGTATCTCCAGATCGGGGAGTATCCTGACGTTCGGCAGGTGCCCGGATGTCATCATTTGCAGAACCGGCATTCTCCTGAGCGCGTGCGGGGGCGGGTTGTGAGGCAAACTCATTTTCCACCTCAACCGGGCTCAGAGGAGGAGTTTCAATTCTTTCGCCGTTCCTTTGCGGTACTCCCGGCGATTGCGCTTCAATAACGGATGATGCCGAAGAAAACTCTCTGTCGATCGGATCACCGCTGCCGCCTTCAAGCGCTTGTCCGCTGATTATCGCTTCGGGTCCGGCAACACTGTTTTTTTCCGGGCCCTCACTTTCTATAACGGGGAAGTCGGTGCTCATCTGCATAGACGATCCCGATTCATAGCCGCCCTTCTGCAGCTGCTGCATTTCAAATTTGGTGATATCCTGATCGTTTACCATTTCCGAGAAGCCGATGGTATCCCTTTCCCGGTTAATCTGTATTTCAAATGAGTCATTTGTCGAATCGATCAGACTTACTCCGCCCTTATCCGCAGCTTTCCGCCCAAGGGAAATGCCGGTAAAAACCGCAACGAGTGAGCAGATGAAGATAACGGTATAGAAAAGCTGCTGAATCATTTTTTTTGTGGTTACAGGCATTTTTTCAATGAGATCATCAACGGCTGCGAACAGTTTCTTCATCATTTTTGAGAAGACATTCATTTTGCTACCTCCGTTTTATCGATGATAAAGAAAACCCGGCATATTCGCAGGGAAGAACGCGTTTGGGCCGAAGCGAAAATGCGGTAGGTGTCATTCCAGGAGAGGACAGGATTGCCCTCCAAAAGTTTGATGGCTGAAGAAAAATAAGGATGTTCACCCGCTTTCGGGTGTTTGCGGGCATCCTCTTCACTGTTTACGTAAAACACTATTCCTGATGGGGCGCTTTGCGTTATATCAATAAGGTCTTTGCTGTAAATCTCAAGTCCGCCTTCATCAAATATACGGGGCAGTATCATCGGCTGATAACCAAGGCCACGCACATCAATCACAATAGCGGTATATCGGGTTGCTTGCACATCGTTATCGTACACGGGAAAATCGTTTTGCGGATAATCGAAGGGAAGCGTCTTCATCAGTTCGCGCATTGATATTGCGGCAGTACATGAAG
>JAEWVL010000080.1 GCA_023396665.1 Spirochaetota bacterium | reverse complement strand
ATTTTTTCACTGAGAGCGGCGCGTAAAAAGGCGTCGCTCAACGGAGCGTTGAGCGGCAGCAGTCTGTTGAGCAGGGGGGAGGCGACGATCACAAGAAGCGCCGCCAGCATGCCGGCGATCAGCGACTGCGCCTGTTTTGATTTTTCGGGATAAAAAATGGAATAGCGTCTGAATATGAAATAGCTGATGAGCAGCGGAAAAAAAGCAAATAATACATGCCGGATGATCATATCTCGCAAACCCTCTTGTACAAGCATGGCGCAGCCGCATTGAAAAATCCACAATAAAAAAAACCCGCTTTCGCGGGTTTTAAATAAAGGAGATTGTTGTCAGTTTTTATCGGCGTAACGCCTTTTGCTGTACATGTAGAGACCGGCAAACAGGGCTGAGAGCAGGGCGAGAGCGCCAAGCGCAAAGGGCCAGGTACCGCCTGCATAACGGGAAATGAAACCGGTTATGCCGCCGCTGCCGGGCTGCCAGTTCATGGACTCATCATCATCATGATCCAGCGTTCCGAAGCTGTTCTCGATCATCAGCGTCTTGTCGCTTCTGTTCGGTCCCTGAATGTCGATTTTAAACATCTTCCAGTACAAGTCATCGGTCGAAACACTTGGGAAGGGCAGTACAGTCATTTCACCCTCGGTGTCATAGATACGGGCTGTGATGGCCGCACCGTTCCAATCTCCGCCGCTCCAGTTATGAACGGTGTAGGTGTAGATGCCGTTCTTGTAGCCGTTGAAGATGTTTATTGCCTCAGGTCCGTATTTGTCGGTGTCGTCCTGAACCAGACTTGCGGTAGAACGGGTTCCGCTTGCATCGGAGTCTTCCAGATACTCACCTGTTGCCTCATTATAGGTCTTTCTCAGGTACGATGGTGATCTCCAGTTACCAGGTTCATTAGCCCACCAGATGTGAAATATGCCTGAAGCCAGTTTGGCGGTCGGTCCAACCATGTGAAGGTCGAGATCCTCGGGTGACGAACCCCACTGTACAACGACGCGCACCTGATAGGGCTGCAACTGTTCGCAGATTGCGAGCCGATCCAGTGCAGAGTTTCCATTGATCGTTTTGTTGTCCAGAACGATACCGTAATAAGCTGTTTTCGAAATTTCCACCCTGTAGGTGCCGGGAACAAGTGTCGCACTCGTAAACGTTCCGGTGCTGCCCGAATAGACAGTGTTTACGATGTTGTCCTGCCAGTCCCGTATGTCCACTTTTACTCCGGAAATTCCCTTTCCGTCATTCGCGCTGACAACGGTACCGGTGAACATGCCGTTAGAAGCGTTTTGCGGTACAAGGCTGATGATACCGCGATCCGAAACGATTCCCGTCGATACCGAGAAGGTGCCGGTGGTTGCACTCAGATAATCTCCATGACTTACTTCGAGTGCATAGTTGTCTTTTTCGACGGTGATATTTGTGAACTGTATCTTGCCGTCAGAACCTGTACTGAGTGTCTGTATGTCTGTACCGCCGGTGTTTTTCAGCGTTACAGTGGCGCCGGAAACAAGCGCGCCGCTGGTGTTTCTGATCTCGGCGGTAACTGAACCGGCGAGGGTGATGCCGTCACTGCCCGTTCCCCAGCCGCTCATGTTTCCGGCGGCATCCTGAAAGCGAACGCGAGCATAATAGGTGGTGCCGGCATCGGGATTCGCCGGGTATGAATAAGTCGTGTTCGAACCGCGGTCATTATTGCCGTCCAGACCGTCGACAATCGAGCTTTCGGCAAAATTCGCTGTAGTGGCGACCTGAATGAATGCGTTCGTCGCATCAGAGGGCGCCGACCATGTGAATTCGAGAGTGTTCGAAGCGCTGTAAGAGCCTGCATCGCTTACCTGAGCGGACGATGGAGCTGTTCTGTCTGCGGTAAAGGTAAAGGTCTCGGGTGTTTCCTGCCAGTTGCCGGCAAGGTCACGTCCCCAGACCTTCAGAGTATGCTGTCCTTCTGAAGGCGTACCGATGCTTATCGGAGTGGAGACATCGATGTTGCCGCTGGTGCTGCCGTCAAGGCTGAATTTATAGAAAGAAACATCCGCGCCGCCAACGATGACCGTTATTGCTGTGTCATTGGTATATGCTGCGGGCAGACCGCTGAGCGATACCTGCGGAGCAATGGTATCAACAACCCAGCTGTACGTAGTTGCTGAGTCGACGCTTTGCCAGTTGCCGGCCATATCACGCGCAATAACCCTGATAGTGTGCGTCTGGTTTGAAAATGCGCTGAGGTTAATCGCAGTTGAAGCGCTGAACTCGTCGCTGTATGCTTCAGCGTCGAGAGAGTAGCGATAGGCCTCGATGTCGCCTGTTTCAAGCTTAAAGATCGCAGAGCTGCTGTTTGCCGGTGTCAGTGGATATTCCGCGAGCACCGCGGTCGGTGCGCTCTTGTCAACGGTGAATTCATATGCAAGAGGTGTCGGGTGAACATTTCCCGCAGCGTCAATTCCTCTCAGGTAGAGCGTGTGCGCGCTTTCTGAAAGATTACCAAGAGTAAACTCGTCTGCAATGGGTGTTTTGACCCATGCACCGCCATCGAGTTTGTATTCATAATAGACTGCGTCAAACGAACTGACCGACGAAGTCAATTGACTTGATGAAGTATAGGCTGGCGGCGCCGACATAAGGGAAACAACGGGCGCAATGGTGTCAACGGTAAAGGTGTAGCTGGCGATGTTCTGCGACTGTTCGTTTCCGGCCGCATCGATACCGAGAACCTGAATGCTGTGCTCACTGTCGTTGAGCGCTGAAACGCTGAAAGCGGAGGATACATCCAGCGCCTGTGCCGACCAGTCCTGATCGTCAAGTTTGTAGCGAACTGCGACAACATCCTGACCCTGCGCCTTAATCGCGATTGAGTTCTGATTGCCGATCAGCGACGGAAGTGTTGCTGCGACAAACAAAGCTTCCGGGGGGGTGATGTCCACTGTCCAGCTGTGGGTGGCCGCGTTGGCGACTGCTGTTTCATTGCCCGCAAGGTCTTTTGCGATGACCTTGATGCTGTGGCTGCCCTCAAGAAGATTCTGGCTGAAGGGCACAGCGTCGTTGATCGCGATTGAACTTGAGTATGCTGCACCATCGATACTGTAACGGTACGAAATCGCATCAGCGCTGCTGTTGACCCGTATTACCGGCTTCGTCTGTGACGAAGGCGATGTGGGAATCTGATCAAACGAAACTGAAGGAGCGGTTTTGTCTATGGTAAAGGTAGCTTCTGTCGGTTCCTGCTGCCAGGTGCCGGCTTCGTTTTTCACGATTGCGCTGACGGTATGTTCGCCTTCGGCAAGCGCTTCAAGTGTTATGTTGCCGCTGCCGATAGGAATTTCTGCGGACCATGCGCCGTCAAGGGCGTATTTGTAGCTGACAACACCTTCCGATGCCGAGGAAACGGTTCCGTTTATCTCGATTGCATTCGTCGGGCCGTTGGGCAGACCGCCGATTTCGGCTACAGGAACACCGCTGAGCACTTTCCATTCATAGCTTGCCGATTCGACGCCGTATTCACTCCAGTTGCCTGCGGCATCGCTTGCGATTACCGAGATGCTGTGCATGCCGTTCGAAAGTGAACTGAGTTCGATCGTCGTACCGCTGCCGTTGTGTTCGTGGCCGTCAAGACGGTACTTGAACTGCTGCGCGTCGCCGTTTATGCCGAAGGTGACACTGTTACTGCTTGAAACGGAGCCGGGGGTGTTTGTAAGAGTGATCACCGGCGCTATCGTGTCAACGGTCCAGCTGTGGCTGACGGCTTCTATCGGGCTTTGCCAGGTGCCGTCGAGTTTTTTCGCGATGACACGCAGCGTCTGAGTGCCGTCATTGAGAGATGAGAGCGATATTTTAGCAGTGGGGCTCGCGCTTGGCGCAGTGTCAAAATCATCACTGTTGATCACATATTTGTACGCGACAACGTTGTCACCGCTCACAGTTATAAGCGCACCCGTATTGCGGGTAAGCGTATCGGGAAGATCGGAGAGCTGAATCACGGTTTCGCCGCCGGTCGGTGTCGGATCAAGGTTGTCGTCAATGCCGTCGCCGTCAGTGTCCGTATCGTTGGGGTCGGTGCCGATAACATGTTCCTCTTCGTTCGTGATACCGTCGCCGTCGAAATCTTCCTGATCGTTGCCGGTGCCGTCGCCGTCAGTGTCGATCGCGGGGTCTATGCCGTCGGGAATGCCGTTGTTATTGGTGTCGGCGTTGTAGGGATCTTCGTCTTCAGTGTCGAGTATGCCGTCATTGTCGTCGTCGGTATCTTCGTCATTTGCGATACCGTCACCGTCGAAATCGTCTTCGGGATCGTTGAAATCGCCGTCGTCGTTTGCGTCGACGCTGTGCGAGTCGCCGTCGAGGGGATCCGATCCGTTCTGAACTTCGGTGCCGTCCGACAAACCGTCATCGTCGGTGTCTGCGTCATAGGGGTTTGTTCCGAGAGAATCTTCCACCGCATCGGAAAGACCGTCATTGTCATCGTCGGGGTCTTCGCTGTTGATTATGCCGTCGCCGTCAAAATCGTCGTCCGGACCGGTGAAAAGACCGTCGCCGTCAGCATCTGTTCCGTGGCTTTCCGGATCGAGGGGGTCGGTGCCGTGCTGCACTTCGTTGCCGTCTGAAACGCCGTCGTTGTCGCTGTCTGCATCGAAGGGGTCGGTTCCGTATTTTTCTTCGTCATTATCGGAGAGGCCGTCACCGTCATCGTCATCGTCGTCTTTATTCGCGATGCCGTCGCCGTCAAAATCGGCGTCGGGCTGCGTACGGGGGTCTATAGCCGGTGCTCCGCCCGAACCGCTGTAAGAGAAAGTCTTCGTAATGGCCGCCATCTTGTTGCCGTAGAGGTCTTCAATATCTTTTACTGTAAGTGTATAGTTGATACCCGCCTTGAATACGGGACTTGAGGTGATGGTGACCTCGTTTTTGGCAACACTCACCTTTACCGTCTGGGCTCCATTCGTCGAAGAGAGTGAGAAATTCTGTGATCGTGTCGCGCTGTCCGCGTCGATCTCTTCGTCAAAGGTGACAAGAACACTCGAGCTGCTCAGTGTTTTCACCGAACTGATCGATGGTGCCTGGGTATCCGGTGATTGCGGCTTGCCGTCATCAGCGGGGCTTCCTTTTGATCCGCCGCCGCTGCAGGCTGCGAACAGGGTAATGGCCATAACGGAAATTACCAATAGTTTCTTCATTGCGGTATTCATAAACGACCTCCCGACGTAGTACAACAGGATACATTTCGTTAATCCTGCCGGGGGTTGACTGGTGCCAGATGACAAGTCGTCCCAATAGCAATATCGGTAAAAGAACAAAAAAGTCAAGACAAAAACCCGCCCGTGCGGGCTTAAAATGAATATTTTTTGCATAATTTTAGCTTTTTGTATGTCTTCTGAAACTGAATTGAGCAGTAAGCGTCAGTATTGCAAGCGGCCGGGTTGCGAACGGCACAGAAAAGTATTTTGGGTAGAGTATCAAGACATAATCAGATAATCGGAATAAACGGAATCAGTAAGGGGAATCTCTGATATATATTCCTGTCAACCCGAAGCCCGATTAATTCCGATGATTAGCAAGGCAAAACCTCGCATTATTCGGGACTTATCAGCCGGATTAAGTCCCGAATAAAGACGATCGCCGCAACAGCGGCCCTCGTTACATCAAGGAAGCGGAATTGTCTTCGTAAATTCCGGTAAATGGCGCCAGGTCCCTGTGACGCTAACAGTTTGCTGTTAAGCAGCAAACTGTTGTTATAAGCTCGAATAATTTAATCGAAAAATGAAGCTAAATATATGAAGCTGCCATTCATTCGAGCTGCAAGGGGCAGTTTACAAAATATCTTCAGAAAGGTGCTTGTCTGCGGGCATATTTGCGGCTATATGGTACCGAAGCATTTCACGAAATGAGGTGTATGGTATGGCAAAACTCTATTTCTATTACGGTACCATGTTCAGCGCGAAAAGCGCCAAACTGCTGATCATGGTGCACAATTTTCGCGAGCGCGGAATGCGTCCGCTCGTGCTCACCAGTGCGCTTGATACGCGTTTCGGCCGCTCGGGTGAGATACATTCGCGTATTCCCGGTCTTTCCTGTGCGGCCCTTTCAGTGCTGTCGTCGGGTGCGGAGCAAACGGATATAATGAGGGATATCGACTGGCAGAATAACTACGATATGGTCGTCTGCGACGAGATTCACTTTTTCAGCGAACAGCAGATTCGCCAGCTGGCCAGGGTGGTCGACGAGAAGGATCTCAATGTGTTCTGCTTCGGCCTTCGCTCGAGCTTTAAAGGAGAGCTCTTTTCTTCGGTAAAAGTGCTGATGGCGCTCGCGGATACGATTCGCGAGAACAAGACCATCTGTTCGTGCGGCAAAAAGGCGATCATGAACGCCATCGTCGGGGCTGACGGTCGTCTTGAACGGCAGGGCAGCGAGATCAAGGTGGGGGATAGCGAATATATGGCCTTGTGCCGAAGCTGTTATCGCAAGCGCCTCGCTCCGGGAGAGAGTATCTGAAGGCGGTGTTTGTCCGCATACTGTCAGATATACAGCGACAGTATTGTCCGTGCTTAAAAAAAACTTGCCATTTTCCATCGTTTGGGGATATGCTGGGGTTATGGATGCGGTAAGGGCAAAGTGCCGCGATGCCGCAAGTGCGGTGGCTGCGCCGCCGTTTTTGAGACTGTTTTTACGATTTACCGCACAATATAATGAGGTAGTGTTTCGCTTATGAAAAAGAAAATTTTTACGGTTCTGCTTTCGGCAGCCATCGTTTTTCCGTTAAATATCGCAGCAGAGGTCACTTTCGGGACATTCATAATCGTATCGACACTGACGACGACATCGACCACGATTGTCAATTATTTCAGCGACATGATTTTCAGCGGAGTCTCGAAACAGGAGCGCCTGCAGCGCTTTCTCGAAGACAACCGCGCGCAGGTCGCCGCCGACATTTCGCGCGGGCAGGGCGGCTATCTCGATTCGGTCGCTGCAATTGTAGAGGTGTATCCCATGCAGAGGGGCGAGTTCGCGGCTTTGCTGCAGCAGCGCTTTGACACGGTTTTTCCGCAAGGATCGGCTGACTGTGCGCTCGCTTCGGGCGCGATTATAGCCCTTGCCGAAGAAGCATCGTTTTGCGATATGCCAGTGGCTACGCAGTAAGCATCTGCCGAAAGTATCTTCTTTTCGAAAATCAAAGGGCTGCTCCGAAAGGGCGGCCTTTTTTCATGGGCAAGCACAAAAAACGATCTATCCAACTTGCGGTTCTTAAAAGACTTAATTTTTAAACGAGATAAAATCTTGACAGAGGCTAGTTAAGGGAACCGCCTAATTGGAATTATTCGAGCTTCGAGTTGTGAAGATTGATTATCAGAGATTACTATGCTGTGTGTTTCGGCCGTTTCTGTGATGAATTTGCCTTTATTAAACAAAAAAAACCGCCCGGAAAGGGCGGTTTTTTATTATTAAAGATTTACGAAGTAAAACAGAAATTATTTGCTGCTGCCCTTGTCGCTACCGTCAAGACCCCAGGTACCTGCACAGAATGATTCACCGTTGTCATTGAATGTCTTGGTGAAGGTCTTCTGCAAACCATTGATACCGGTAACTGTCATTGTAACGCTGATAGCTGCACTGCCGGGGTTCCAGCCGCTGCCGATTGAATATGGCTCGCTGTAGAGCATGATACCGTTAGTGTAACTTTGACCGGGTTTGCCGACGATAACTTCGGGACCATAGCCGAACCATGTATCGTATGTGAGCATTCCCGATTCGTTCGCATCGTCATACCATGCAATGATATTGCCTGTTGCGATGTCGGCTACCATGTAGTCAAGGTCGATGACTTTGTTATAGTCGAAAGAGCCCTTTTCTTCTTCAACTGCAAAGCCCTTATTGTAAGACATGATTGCCACGAAGGGTGCTTTCTGGCTGTTACCGCTGTCATCAAAGAGAATGGAGCTACTGCAATTCGTACTAGCAATCTTCGTCGGATCAGTTTCCGATGACATATAGATGCGGGTCTGCCAACCTTCTGGCAAATATATTGGACGGGTTTCGTATACACCGTTTGCATCGAAACCGATGTAGTGAACATTTGTATACCAGCTGCCACCGTAGTTGAATTCGATTACAACCGATCGTGCCGAATTTGCGTAAGCGGGGATTATACCTGTTAAACATACCAAGCGGGAAGTTTCTGTAGTAGTTGACCATACACCACCCGTATACGTATAAGTTTTTGAAGGACCTGTTACTTCTATCGGTTGGCCAGCAGCAAGAGTATAAGCACCATGTGCAGCTCCATTAGACGCATCTACCCATTGGAATGAAAAAGAGAAATAATCCTTATCCGGGACAGCATCAGCAGGCGCTGTTTTTTCACCTGCGGATGCAAAGCCAGGATCCGTTCCAACAACATCAGAACCGCCAGCTGGTGCATTTGTATTCGCACTAACACCATCCGAAGCGGGTAACCCATTGGGGCCGCCTGCGAGGGTGGCGTCAACACGGTTTTTCTTGCCGTCGGTTCTGATCGCGATGATGAACTCGTCACCTTTAAAACCAGAGGGGTAGTCGCCCTTGTTGGCAACATAGTCTTTAATGGTAGTGATCATCGTATAGTATTTCTTGTCAGAGGGGAGGCCTTTGAATGTGCTGCTGTATCCTTTGCCCTCGGGACCGTCGACGAATACGATAAAGGCGAGCGCGGTCATGCTGACCGAGAATTTACCCTTGTCATCTGTCTCGTCGTCTTCAAAATCACCGTCTTTAAGAATCTTTTCGATGTCGATCAACATGTCTTTGTCGATGCTTTCGACGTCATCGAGGCTTGAAATGCCGTCAGGGAGAATGGCTTTGAGATTGTCGAGAGAATTGATTCCGAAAACGGCTACTTTTGCGCCTTCAATCGGTTTGCCGGCTGCGTCTACTACTTCTCCGTATACGCCGGTGCCGAGTGAGTCTGTCGCATCACATGCGGTGAGTGCGAGTGTCAATGCAACCAACGAAACAATCAAAAGCTGAATAATGCTTTTACGTTTCATACTTCCTCCAATTTAATAAATATTCCCTGAATATGCAGCGGAGTCGGGCTTTTGTCAAATAATTAATTGCGTCTTTGTGCAGGCGCTTGTGACATAATTCACGCGATTGTGAGTGTTGCGTTGTTTTTTGCTACTTTTAGCTGTATGGAAAAGGTGAGGCTGTCAGTTATCCCCCCGCTGCCGGCATTATTGAAGAAAATGGCGGGTTAATATCGCAAGCCGTTTGTTCTATAGAAGACAAGGTCTGATAAAATTTTTTAACTTTTTTGCACAAATGCGCAGCGATACGGCTCTGCCTGCGATACTATTCTGAAAGGGATAATTAATACAGCCATCCGGTTTTAAGAGTTTGCCAAAGTTCATCATTGAGGCGCATAATGATGCTTCACTGCTGAGATCAGTTTCGCCCGGTTGTTGATCATAGCAAACGTTTTGCGGGAACTTCAATAAAGATGCAGTCTTGTCAGGTCTATCGCTAATTATCCGGGCTTCCCATTATTTACTTGAACTTATGGCCCGCCTTGCTCTTACTTGTTTCAGTGCTGTGTGTCGCAAGCTGCAGCATATCACCGCACCACCGGTGCCATCGGCAGGTTATTATATGAAAAAATTAGTATTGCTGTTGCTGCTCGTCGCCGCCTCGCAGCTTGTTGCGCAGCCGACTGACTCATTTGAGCTGACATACAGCAAAGCGCTCTCGCTCATCTCTGAAGAAAAGTATAACGATGCGCTCGTGCTGCTTTCGAAAATCGATCCGGCGAAGAACAAAAGCGCCATGCCCCAGGTCTACTACCAGACGGCTCTGTGCCACGCTTCGCTCGCCTCTTTCGAGAAAGCGCTTTACTATGCCGATCTCTCGATCACCGCGGATTACAGTTATGACCGCCCCTATGTTCTAAAATACGAGATATTCAGCGGTTCGAACCGTTTTGAAGAGGCGGCCTACACCCTGCATAATCTTGCCGAGATAAAGCCCGACTCCTACGAATACTGGTATACTCTCGGCATTCTCTATGCCAATCAGTTGAAAAACTACAAGATGGCGATTTTCTGTTTTAACACGCTTCTTGACTATGAGGGCAAAGAATCCATTCCCCAGCAGGTGATAGAAAACTGCGCTCTGTTTCTTTCCGAGCTGTACCTGTACACCGAACAATACGACAAGGCCATCCTCTCGATGAACCGGGCCGCGAAGCTGAACCAGGAAAACACCATGAAGTTCTACCGCCTGGCGAATTTCTTCATCTCGAAGAACATGCTTAATGAGGCGGTGGATACGGTTCAGTACTTTCTCGACAACCTCAGCGAAGAACAGAAACGCAACGAATACATATACAAAATTTATGCCTTTCTCGGCAGAATGTATTACATCGAAGGGCGCAGCGAGGCCATCAGCTTCGTGCGACTGGGTTCGCTCGATACGACCGAAGACGGCCGTATCTGCAAGGCGCTCTTTCTGGAAATGACCGGGCGCGGCGGCGAGGCCAAAACTGAGCTCGAAAAGATTGTGAAGGAGCTGCCCGCTTACGTGAGCCCCTATGTCGCACTTGCGAAGATTCTCGAGCGGGAGGGCGATCTTGCGGGAGCCTACGACTACTACATCACCGGTGCGCTGGTTTTGACAAAGTCGAATTACGATGCCGCCACGCTCGCCGTTCTCAAGCGCGCCATCGCCATTAAACCGGATATCGAGCGGGCGCATCAGATGATAGCTATGCTCTACGAGCGT
>JAEWVL010000352.1 GCA_023396665.1 Spirochaetota bacterium | reverse complement strand
TGGCACACGCTTTCGAATAAAGCGGAAATCGGCTCTGCTTTTTATCTCGGAGCAATAAGCCGATGAATGTAACGGTTTTGATTCTTGCGGGTGTGCTTGCCCTTATCCCCCTTTTACTCTTTCTTTTCGGCTCGGGTGTATCTAACAAAGATGTGCCGGAAGACGCTTCCGTTTCGTCTTTGCCCGAAAGAAAGAAAAAGGATACAGAGGATGACGAATTTTCAAAGGAACAATTTGAGGATGATGAGCACGTAGAACTCGGCAGTGATTTTGAGATACCTTTTAAAACAAAACAGATTATTCCCGATAACAGTCCGTACGAGATTTATCAGAAAACGCTTGAAATAGCTGAAATACAGGGGAAAAACGGCAATCTTGAATCGGCCAGAGAACTCTATGAAGGATTGCTCGATCGTATCAGTTCAAAAGATATCAGAGATAAAATTCAGGAAAACATTGATTATCTCGATAACTACCAGCTCATCGCATCCACCAGAGCCCGTGAGAAACGTCAGAAAGCGAAGGATATCGAACAGGCGCATAACGAAATTCGCGTTTCTATGGGCGGAAAGGATATACTTCCCGAGAATATAAAAATTGACATAAGTCCCGCAAAAATGGAGAACCAGATTTCTCTGGATTCTGCGATAGACAAAATATCTGAAAAACTTTCACTGCTGCAGCCGGCACTCTCCGATAACAACGCAAAATTGAACGAACTTGCCGCATACCGTCAGGAACTTGAAACCCTGAAGGCTGAATTGCGTAATATTCATGAATCCAAGGAACAAGCCGAACGCAGTCGTGAAGAGAAGGTGCAACGGGAACTCGAAGAATTGCAGCGGCTTCGTTCTGAAATTGAAAACACGAATACGCAACGTCAGAAAACCGAGGAAATTGAAGCACTTAAAAACGAACTGGAAAGGGTGAAACAGGAACGCCAGAATAGTGCTTTTTCCACTCAGGAGAGTGCGCTGCTCAGAGAGCAGCTTACGAAAGTGCAAAGTGAACTGCTTGCACAGCGTTTGAGACAGGAAACCGAAGAGGCAGAAAAAACACTGAATTCCTCAGCAAAGGAGGAATTGCAGCATCTCAGGGAACAACTTGAGCTCGCGCAATCACATCGCACCGAAGTGGTCAATTTGCAACAACAGATCACAAAACTAACAGAAGAACTTGCCAGAGCCTCCGAGAAAGAGAACGAAATTGACTCTTTGAAAGAACAGATTGAACAGATGAATCATCGCCTCGAACGACCTGTTGCCAGTGAAGAACAGCTCTCTTTTATGAAGAATGAAATAAAGACACTGACACAGCAGCTTGTCAGCAGCGAAACGCAGCGTATTGAAAGTGAAACCGTCCGGAAAGAGCTCGAAAAACTCAAAACAGAACTGGCGTTTAATCAGACGAATGATGAATTTATTGACACACTGAAAACGCAGATGCAGTCGATGCAAAGTCAACTGCAAAGTAACGAGGCTGACAGAGCCGGTATTGAGCAGCTGAGGCAAGAACTTCAGCAGATGAAACAGGGTACTGGAGCATCAGCTGGAGCATCAACTGATACTTCGTATTTGCCCGCATCCGGAGCAACAAGGGGGAGTTCATCTAAGATTGATCCCGCTTCAGCCGCTGTCGACGATACAGCCGCAGACTCAAACAAGGTGAGAAACGATCGCGGTATTTCAGAAGAGACCGAAGAAATTACACGTATTGAAAAAACCGCTGAAGATAAAAAAGAGGAATTTGAAACACTTGAAGATTACCTCAACGGTCCGCAATATGATCTACCTTCAGATGATGATATTCTTGAAAAAATACTGGCGGAAGAGCTAAAGAACAAAAAGAAGAATAAAGAAGATGATTCGGAATATAATGTAAAGGGTCCGGATGCGGATAAAAACGATCAGGATTTCAATGAAGAATTCGATATCACAAAATTATTCGAAAAGCCGGACAATCAAAAACCTGAGGACGAGGAATTTTATGCGAAATTTCTGGAAAAGACCCGGCCAAAAGTAAAAAAGGAACTTCCTATACTGGATGTGCATTATAAATTTGAGAAAATACCTGAATCAACAGTACTTTCTAAAGAGGCGAACGTTATTGAAGAATCATTCTATAAATACAAGGGTATGCTCGACAAGGCGAATGATTTTATAAAGCGCAGAAAGGTAAAGGATGCACTGAACTACTATGAAGTGATAATGAGTCAGGATATTCCTGAGGAATTCAAGAAGATGATCAAACGAAATATTGACGATCTGAATGAATATCTGGACAAGTATATGTTATCATGATATTCTCTTGATCATAGATCACTTATTGATCAGCAGTTTCTTATTTCCCGTAAAACCCTATACTGATTGAGACAGATACCGTCTTCATTTCACATTACTGCCGCTTATAGTCATCTTCAATTCGTATGATATCATCCTCTTCAACATAAGATCCGACCTGTGTTTCGATAATAAGCAATTCTTCGATTCCTTTGTTTTCAAGACGGTGCACTTCTCCGATGGGAATATAAACCGACTCATTTGCGCATACCTGGCACTTCTTTGAACCAAGGGTTACCTCGGCAACACCTCTTACAACAACCCAATGCTCCGACCGCTTTTCGTGTTTTTGAAGAGAAAGACGTTCACCCGGAGTAACTCCGATTTTTTTAATCTTATAACCCGTTCCGGTCTCAAGAACTTTGTAGTATCCCCATGGCCGATACACTGTCGTGTGCTCGTTCGCAAGCTGCCGTTCCCGCTTATCTCCCGTTTTCAGATAATCGACAATCTTTTTTACACTTTGCGACGATCCCCGCGAAGCTACCAGAAGCGCATCGTCGGTATCGATAATTATCGAATCATGCATATCGAGTGCTATAATTTTGCGATCTGAAGATATTACAAGATTGTTTTGGGAATCGAAAGCGTTGAAATTGTCATCTCTGGTATTACCGTCTATATCCTTGTCCAGAAGGTCATATAGCGAATCGAATGAGCCCAGATCGTTCCAGCTAAAATCGGAGATAACGGTGGCTACCGCCTGAGATTTTTCCATCACCGCATAGTCTATGCTTTCCGAAGGTATATTCATCATTTCATCATGCGGTATGGAAACGGTAGTATGTCCGGAAACGGTTTTGTTCACATGAGCGGCAAAAGCTATACGAGATGTTTGATAAATATCGGGACGGCAGCGTTCCAGTTCGCTCAAGAATAATCCTGCGCTGAACATGAACATTCCGCTGTTCCAGAAAAAATTGCCCTTTGAGATATACGATTGTGCGAGTGATACATCAGGTTTTTCCTTAAAAGCGGTAACAGGGAAGACTCCATCTGTCAATTCGAGAGATTGATTGGCTTCAATATAGCCGTATCCAGTCTCCGGATACCGCGGAACGAGACCGAAGGTTATCAAACGCCCCTGTTTGGCGGCTTCGGCGCCTTTCGCAATCGCATTCATATAATTGTCGTCCTGAACAATTCTATGATCAGATGGGGTCACAAAAAGAATTTCATCAGGTGAAGACGCGGCAAACGCTGCAAGAGCGATTGCTGGTGCTGTATTACGGGGAGCAGACTCGAGAATTGCTGTCATTTCCCGGTTCGGGAGCGTTTTTTCAAATTGCGCTACGGCCATGAAAACAAGTTCGGCATTTGTTACGATAGTGAATGAATCGCAAAATACCGCATTTCTCTGCAGCGTCTGTTCATAGAGTGAGAATTTGTCAAGAAGCGGCACAAACTGTTTCGGAAAACGGTTGCGTGAGAGCGGCCACATTCTTGTGCCGCTGCCGCCGCATAACAGAACATTAACCATATCAATTTCTGCCTATGCTGATATAGGTAAAACCCAGCTCTTTCATCGCTGCATGGATATACTGGTTTCGACCGTCAAAAATGATCGGGCTCTTTAATAATGTCTTGATTCTTGAAAAGTCAGGTTTTCTGAAATGATGCCACTCGGTCATGATGATGAGTGCATCGGCACCGGAGAGTACATCATAGTTATTATCGCAATAGCTGACCGACACATCCTTGAGAAGTCTCGATGCATTATCTGCCGCAATCGGATCATAGGCTTTGAATTGCGCACCGTCTTTTGCCAGATATTTCATAATATCCACCGATGGCGCTTCACGCATGTCATCGGTTTGAGGTTTAAAAGCGAGTCCCCATACGGCAAAGGTTTTTCCTTTGATATCGCCGTTGAATTGAGCTTTGATTTTATCAGCAAACCAGAGTCTTTGACGCTGGTTTACATCTTCAACACTGTTGAGAATTTTTGCGTCTACTTTAAGGTCTTTGGCTGTTCTGATGAGTGCCTTGACGTCTTTCGGGAAACATGAACCGCCGTATCCTAAACCGGCATAAAGAAATGAATGTCCTATTCGTGAATCGGAGCCTATACCCTTTCGTATGGACTCAATATTGGCACCGGTTTTTTCACAAATCAGCGCAATCTCGTTCATAAAACTGATTCGGGTTGCAAGCATACAGTTTGCAGCATATTTGGTCAATTCGGCAGAAGGAATGTCCATTGAATAAAAACGCTCGTTTGATCGTGTAAACGGAGCATACAGTTCTCTCATCAGTTCGGTGACACGAACATTATCAGCCCCGATGATGACGCGATCCGGACGCATGAAATCATCAACGGCATCCCCCTCTTTTAAGAACTCAGGATTTGAAACGATATCAAACTCAATTTCACTTCGGCCAGTTGCCGAAAGAACGCTCTTGATCTCGGCACGAACCTTTTCAGCTGTTCCGACAGGTACAGTTGATTTATTGATTACGATTGTATATTTGGAAATATGTGCGCCGATTTGATTAGCAACGGCAAGGACATAGCGCAAATCGGCTGATCCGTCTTCATCAGGCGGTGTCCCAACGGCAATGAAGACAAAAAGTGCTTCGGCCAGAGCATCTTCGATTTTTGTGGTAAACTGAAGACGTCCTTCTTTATGATTTCTTTTGACGATCTCATCCAGTCCAGGTTCGTATATGGGGATTATTCCCTTTTTCAGATCTTCAACTTTTTTCTCATCGATGTCAACGCACCACACGTCATTGCCCATCTCGGAAAAACAGGCTCCGGTTACAAGCCCGACATAACCGGTTCCAATCACAGCGAGTTTCATCTACATACCCTCTTATAGTATTCTGTTTCAACAGGTCATCATTTGCATTTTCAGTTCGTGGAAAAAAACGGAAATATCTGCCATGGACCAGTACAGCATTTAGTGTATATAATACTTGAAACTATTTAGCAATAACCATACCAACATTCTGAAAGCATGTAACCTTTTGTATTATTAACAAGCGAGAGACGAAAAGGTACCGGATTTTTAGAGAAACAAATCGACAAAAAATGGAAAAACTGTGAAAAATATCACTGAACCACAGCAAAAAGTTTGTGTCTTAGTGTGGCTTCATCTTCATCAGGTGTGACATCTATGATACACCCGCAACTTTTTTGATTCACGGATGTGTCATCATTGTGTCTGTTTACAGCACATATTCGAGGGTGATCGGTGGAGACAAGCTTCTCTCCTTCTGAAAACAGGCGCTCGGTCAGTTTCTCTCCCGGACGCAGGCCGGTAAAGAGGACGGTCTCTCCCGCTATACAGGGTTTATTGCTGAGTTCCAGCATTCGTCTTGCAATCTCGATAATTTTGTGCGGTTTGCCCATATCGAGTACAAAAATCTCAGATCCCACTGCGAAAGTTAATGCATTAAGCATGAGCAGCGTCGCTTCGGTGATCGACATAAAATATCGTTCCATACGCTCATCGGTAACGGTCAGCGCTTCACCTAAGGCGATTTGACCTTTGAAAAGGGGTAATACCGATCCCCTGCTGCCGATTACATTGCCAAAGCGTACAGCTGATATGGCCACATCGCTGTTTTGTGAATAATTGACAGCCAACTGCTCCGCAATATTTTTCGTTGCTCCCATAACACTCGTCGGAGCAACGGCTTTATCAGTTGAAACAAGAATACATTTTTTGAGATTTGCCTTGATACATGCCTTAAAGAGATTGTCGCTGCCCATACAATTGTTGTGTATAGCCTCGTAAATATTATCTTCCATAAACGGGACATGTTTGTGTGCTGCCGCATGAAAACAGTAATCCGGGCTTTCTTTGGAAAAGATGCGCTCAATATTTCCATAATCCCTGATGTCAGCAATGTAGTAGATGATTTCGGTATTCTGCGACTGTAGTGATGAAAGGGATTTTGCAAGTTCATATATGGAATTTTCACCGCGACCGAGACAGATGAGACGCCGAACGTTCAGGCGAAGCAGGTTTCTGCACAGTTCAGAGCCGATGCTTCCTCCGGCGCCGGTGACCAGAACACTGGCATTACGATAAAAATCTGTAAGCATGCTATAATCAATGGTCAGTTCATCACGTCCAAAGAGATATTCAAATTCGGATGGTTTTAACTCGTTAATCAGCGGTGAGGAGAAATACCTGACCTCTTTCGGTAGAACTTCCACTTCAATTTCAGGATAGTGC
>JAEWVL010000322.1 GCA_023396665.1 Spirochaetota bacterium | reverse complement strand
AAAAAGAATCGGACTCGTGTTTCAGCATTCAGACATGCAGTTCGTCGGTCACAGCGTTTCGGCTGAAATCGCTTTCGGACCGGAGAATCTCGGTTTTACACGGGCTGAACGCGATGCGAAGGTCGATGCGATTGCTGAAACGCTGCGACTGCGCAGCCTCCTCAGTCGCCGTCCCTATGAGCTTTCCGGCGGAGAAAAGAAGCGGGTGGCTATCGCTTCTGTACTCGTTATGGAACCGGAAATCATACTGCTCGACGAACCGTTCGCCGGACTCGATTACCCCGGAGTCGTCTCCATTCTTGAGACACTTGAACATCTGTATGCTCTCGGTCACACTCTTGTCGTCATCACACATGACCTGGAAAAGGTTCTCGGATTCGCCAATCGACTGATCATAATGCGAAAGGGCAGTGTCGTTTACGATGCGGCTCCCTGTATCGATGAAGAACTATATCGTGACAACGCCATCAGGCTTCCCTACGGGGTCGGGCGTGATGTGGAGAGTCTCAAATGGAACTAGGCATTTCTTTTTTCAAGCCTGAATACGCATCTTTTCTGGCACGGCAGCATCCTTTTCTGCTTCTCGGAGAAATTATTTGCCTCTCGATTACCGTTTCGGTGTCGGCCTTCCCCTTTCTTTTTATTGCAAGTGTCGCCGTAATGCTCATGTTCTGTCTTGCGAAGACAAAACCTTTCACAGTGATTCGGGTGCTCCTTTCTTTCTGGTTCCTGTTTGTTTTTATAGCTTCAGCACCCTTTCTTAAAGGACAGCAATTCGCAGCGGCACTTGATGAAAGCGCTCTTCTGGTCTATCGTTTTTCACATTATGTAATGATCGGTATGCTGGCAGCGGAAACTCTCGCCCCTGAGAAGGCGCAATATGTAATTTACCGTATTCTGCGATTCGTCCCCTTTGTGGACGCCAGACGAACAAGTGCTATCGTGCGAATAGTTTTCGCCCTTGTTCCGCAGCTGACCGGTGTCATGCAGCACATGAACGAAGCCGGACTTTCGAGAGGCGGGGGATCACGTCATGATGTGCTGCGGCATACAGTCTCGCGAGCTTATTCACTGGCGGCATATTTCCTCCTGCAGGCGACACGTTATGCGGAGGCACTTGAATCGCGGCTGTATTCCACCGAAACGGTGCCGCAAGGCGAGTATAATTTTGATGTGTTATCGATGGCGCTTTTTATGACATGCGTATTCGTGCTTGTGTTTGCCTTGCTTGTCAGCAAGGGGCTGTTGTTATAGATGGCGCATAAAAAGGGGGGATAGCGGCAATTGATCCCTGAAACGGATTCTATTGCATATCGAGAATTCTGCGCAGTCTGGCCGTAGTATAGCTGTTTTTGACATGATGCCGTTTGATCAGCACGTTGTTGTTTCCGCTGATATTGGCGCCAAACTCTGTGGTATGAAGCCTTTCGTATCCGGCCGCTTCAGCATACTGCAGCGTGTTTCTGTCATAACTGCCGTAGGGAAAGGCAAAGTGATCAATAGTGCGATCGAGCATCAGTTCAATTATTCTTTTTGAAAGATAGAGTTCGCGAAAAACAAGGCGTCTGTTGTTTGTCGCCTGGGTTTTTAGCATGTCGGCGTGTGATATTGAATGGCTTTCGATCTGCAAACCTTCTTTGTCGAGCATGCGCAGGTCGTCCCAGGAAAGCAGTTTCCCGTTCTTTTGTCCGACGTAATCGGTGTAGATGAACAGGGATATCGGGTAGCCGTATTTTTTCGCAATCGGCAGAAGCCTGGACTTCATCGCCGGGTAGCCGTCATCGAAGGATATGATGGCGTATTTTTTTGTCGGATCGATATTGCCCTCGAGCAGTTCATTAAGATCCGAGAGAGAAATGATTGATACGTTATTGTCCCTGTAGAATTTGAAGTGTTCGTCCAGCTGTTTTGAAGTGACGGAAAAGGGCCCTACGCCGTCAACATTGTGGTAGAGAATGACGGGGATCTCGCAAAAATAACCTGACGAAAATTGTTTCGTTACAACAGCATTGGGGGCACTGATTTTGCCGGGCACGTTGACGAGTGTTTTTCCCAGAAACAGCAGGCAAAGTGCCGTAAAAACAGCAGTGAGTATTATGGTGTTCTTCTTCATGCTTCCCTTGTGGCCGATGTGCGCCCGCTTTTCAATCTTTTTTTGTGACTGTGCTTTCGCTGAAATTACCCTGACGTTACAGCAGATAATGGCAAAGATGAAAATCTGCGTGACGTATTGATTGTTCCCGTATCCCCCCCATGGAGTAAGCGGACGGGAAAGCCGATTGTGTTTACCTGATTGACAGAAAATGCCTCTGAACATAGCGTGCAGGACAGGGAAGCAGGGATTGATAATGACGAAAAAAGATGTTCTTGAGATTTTGCGGCAAATGGGACTGGCTCCGAACAAGCGCTACGGCCAGAATTTTCTGGTCGACGCCGCCGTTGCCGCGCGAATCGTTGAAGCCGCCGCATGCGAGGGGCAGACGGTTCTTGAAATCGGTCCCGGACTCGGATCGCTTACCGAACATCTTGTCGGAAAGGCCTCGGTTCTGACGGCGGTTGAAATTGATTCGGGATTTTGCCGTTATCTCGGTGACAGATTCGGTTCGGCGATTAATCTGATACACGGCGATTATCTCCGCATTGAGACTCCCGATGCGTTTTGTGTGGCGGCAAATCTTCCGTACTACTGTTCTTCCGAGATTATTTTTTCAATAGCGCAGAAGACGGGAACGCAACGCGCGGTGGTCATGGTGCAGCGCGAAATGGCGCAGCGATTACTTGCCCGCCCCGGCACTGACGCGTACGGAGCGCCGGCAGTGTCGCTGTGGCTTGACATGAGCGCGGAGCTTCTTTTTGATATCTCTCCAGCGGCCTTTTATCCCTCACCGGATGTTGTATCGAGTGTTATGCGATTGACACGGGTATCGCGTACTATTTCTTCGAAAGTGCGCAGCGATTTTCATTTGATCGTAAAGGCGGGATTCTGGGCGCGGCGAAAACAGCTCTTTGCCTGTCTGACTACATCGCCGTTTTATACAATAGAGAAAAGCAAGGCCGCATCACTGCTCGAGCATCTCGGCCGCGATGCAAGGGTGCGTGCTGAAGAATTAAGCCCTGAAGAGTTTCTGCGGGCATCACACTTTCTTAATGGAGAACAATGAATTACCGATTGACCGACCTGGAGCCGCTGCTCGTACGCTGTGAGAAGCCGGCCCGATATACCGGCTGTGAAAGAAACATCATACGAAAGACCGAAGCTTTTTTTCGCGGGGGGATATCCTATCCCGACCTGTATGAAATAGGAATGGCGAACAGCGGAATTCAGATTCTCTATGAAAAGGCCAATGCGATCGAAGATGTATCCGTTGAGCGCATTTTCGCACCCGCTATAGATTTCTCGCAATTACTGAAGCAGCACGAAATGTATCTGTATACGCTGGAGAGCTATCAGCCGCTCAGGGAACTCGACAGCCTTTCGTTCAATGTTGCTCATGAACTTTTGTTGACAAATATTGCATATATTCTCGATTGCGGCGGCATCACCATTGAAGCTGAAAAACGCAGGGACGGACCGGTCATTATCGCCGGGGGTGAAGCTGTTTCGAATCCCTCGGTTGTCGCGACAATGGCAGACATCATCTTTGTGGGTGAAGGCGATGAAGGATACGCGGCACTGCTGCGGCTGCTTGCCGATGGCAAGCGCAGTGGCCTGTCACGCGACGCATTAATCGCTTCAGCCGCAGCGATTGAGAGTGTTCTCGTCCCCGCGACCAGAAAGCAGCTGTGGGCCAGTTCGGGGATGCGTGTCTTTGACGGAGAGCCTGTGCGACGTCGTCTTCACTTTTCGCAGACCTCTCCCTCTTCGGTTCGGCCGGTGGTACCGACAATGCGAACGGGGCACGAACGGGCGACACTTGAAATATCACGCGGATGTTACAACCTCTGCAAGTTCTGTCATGCCGGCTACTATCAGCTTCCTTTCAGACTATACGATGTTGAGGACATCTGCGCCAAAAGCAGAAGCCTTTATGAAAGTACCGGATACGGCTCTATCGGTTATAATTCACTGTCAATCAGTGATTGCAAAAACCTCGCCGCAATCATCAACAGGATGCTGCCCTGGATGAATGCCGAAGGACTTTCCATGGCACTGCCTTCGCTGAAAGTGGATCTTTCGACATTGCCGCTCATCGAGGCGCTCTCGGGAATCCGCAGAACCTCGTTGACGTTTGCGATTGAGACGGCGAATGATAATCTGCGCAAATGCATTCATAAGCGGCTTTCTATCGATGATGTCATCACCATCGTCACGCATGTCTTCGAGCGCGGCTGGCGTACCATCAAATTCTATTTCATGCTGGGTTTGCCCGGTTATACCGAGCACGATGAAATTGACAGCATGATCTCGTTGCTGAAACAGATAATGAGCGCGACGCGGAACCGGGCAGCGCTCAATGTCACGGTATCGCCGTTTATTCCCAAACCGCATACGCCTTTCCAGTTTGCCGACATGGCTCCTGTTGAATATTTCCAAAATGCAGTCAGCAGAATCAAGCGCGAGACCTCGCGCAAAATCGCGGTCAAGAATCACAATATCAGGGCTTCTATCGTCGAGGCTTTTCTCGCCAGGGGAGATATCAGGGTTGGGGAGGCTGTTGTTGAAGCCTACAGGCGCGGTTGTATCTTCGATTCGTGGGATGAGCACTTTAAAGCCGCTGAATGGTTTGCGGTTTTGTCCGAGTACGATAAAAACGGCATGTATTTCCGGAATTTTGACAGTGAAGGCGTGTATCCGTGGCATATCGTTGATACCGGCAGAAATGAACTGATCGCAACTCTCTCGAAACGGCTGAACCCTCCGCCGCATCGTGATGCCACATACAGCGAAGAGCTTAATACCCCGGCTTTCGGGGAATCGATGCGCGCTTTTGAAAGAAAATATAGTGTTATCGGGACGCTGTTCATAACACTTGAAAAGGGAGGGGTTGCCCGGTTCATCTCTCATCTTGACATGCTTGAAGTGCTGCGAAGGTCGCTCAGAATAGCGGGCTTACCGGCAGCCTTCAGTCAGGGTTTCAATAAAATGGAAAAGATTGTGACAACCCAGCCCCTTACGCTCGGACTGGAAAGCCGCTGTGAAATATTCGCAGTGGATATGTATGCTCAGGTTAACGGACAGATGCGTGAATCTTTTGCAAAAGCGCTTCCCGAGGGATTTTCGGTGAGGCAAATTGAATTTAAAGAAGGAATATTCAAAAATTTTGCTTTCAATGCCGCAGAATATATGATATACTTTCATGATGTATCGGATCATGAGAGATTTGTTTTAGCCTGTTCGTCCGATTGCATGATCACGAAACACACGAAAAAAGGTGAGCGCAGCTTAACATTGAACGAGTGTCTGATTTCGTTTTCAGAACAGATTTCAGCTGACGCCGAAGGAAATAAACGGCATTCTGTCTGTATAAGGCTGTTTACCGAAGGTGTTTATGCGTTCAGGGCCGATCTGCTGATACGTCAGCTGATTGACCGCGAGCCCCTGTCGGTTGCAAGAATTGTGAAGACCGTAAATATTTCCGTGTAGAGTGAGCCTCATTTCGCGTTGCCGCAAAATTTCCATGACGGAGGTGTAACGATGGAATTACAGAATGTGACAGGCCCGGATGTGATGAGAACTTCGTTTTCAGTGACACCGCAACAGCAGAAAGAAGAGCAGCAGACGGTTGAGAAAACGGAAGTACAGAAGGTCGAGAACGAGCAAAAAGGATTTTCGGTAGATACCTACGCGTAACGAGAGGGCGAAACGGCATGCCAGCGACGAAAGACCAAAAGCAGAATTTTGCCAATGCGACAAAGGCTCCTAAAGAGCAAATAGAGCAGATCAACAGGGAAATAAAGGAAATTCTTCTGAAAAAGAAGAAGCTCCCGTCGGTTTCGGCCTATTTTAATCTGGAAATGGCGGTGATGCATCTGGATCTGATATCCCTGTATATCAACATGAGCGATGCTTCCCTGGAATATCTGGAGATTAAAAATGCGGCCTATCTCGAAAATGCCCGTAAAGACTATTACAAGGCGCTACAGCTTCTTGAGGAGGTGGCGGGCAACGAGATAGACCGGCCGCTTTCTGAAAACAGGGATTATCTTGAGCAGATAGACCAGCTGAACATTCGCAATATCTACCAGATTCTGCGGAAACTGGTCTTTACTTTTGATACTCTCGTCGACAAGATGGGTGAGACGTCGAAATGGAAATGGTCGTTTATCGATGTTCAGGTGCGGGTTGCCGCTCTGATCAAGAATATGATCAATTTCACCGAATTGGAGAAATTCAGAAATTTCAAGTCAGAGTTCTTTAAAGACAGGGAGGATCTTCTCAAATTATGCAAATCAAATCTCGAGGATGCCGCAAAGGCTTCGAGAAGTAAGTACGAGATGTCTACACTCGCCCCGGAAGATATAGTGAAGGCTGTTGCCCTGCTGAGTTCTCTGCGCAGTATTCAGGTTTTATATGCAGAGAGTGCAGAAGCCGAAAAAACCCGCACACAGATTGATGCCCTCAAACTTCGCCTTGAAAATGAAGAGCGAAAAGAAGAAAAAACTGAAAAAAAGATGAGAAAAGGTGCAAAATAGAAATATTTGACTTGACGCAAAGCCCTCTTTTTTGCTATTTTATTAGCACTCGATATAAATGAGTGCTAATTATGGAACATAACGAATTTCAAACTCAAAATCTTTCAGAGCGTGAATCAGCGGTACTTGGCGCTGTAGTATTCGAGTTCATTACAACAGGTCGGCCAGTAGGATCCCGTTCTTTCGTGCAGAAGTATTCTTTTAATATATCGCCCGCGACGATGCGTAACATCATGTTCGATCTTGAGTCGCTGGGCTTTTTACAGCAGCCGCACACCTCGGCCGGTCGCGTGCCCACCGATTTGGGGTATCGCTATTATGTGAATTCTGTGCTCGGTTCTTATGAGCTGGCGATGGATCATTACCGTTCGATTCGTGAAAATCTGCTGAAACGCGAATTTGAGCTCGACAAGATGTTCGTTTCAATCACTCGAATGCTCTCAGAGATATCGAGTTATGCGGGAGTGGCTCTGACGCCTAAACCCGATTTCACCGTAGTTAAGCATATTGAACTTGTGCCCCTTTCACCCGGCCTGGTGCTCGTCGTTCTTGTAACGCGTACGGGGCTTGTGATCAATAAACGTATTTCCATATCCGTCACACTTAACCAGGATGAGCTGCACTCATTTTCAAAATTCCTGACCACGGAAATGTGCGGTTTCTCTCTGTATGATATCAAGAACCGTCATCTTTCCGAACAACGCAAAAAGCTCAATCCGGACAACGAGATGCAACTCGCACTGGATATTCTCGAACTTGCTCTGGGCGAAGAGGTAATGCAGGATGTCTATGTCGAGGGTGTCGAGAAGATACTCAAAATTCCGGATATGATCGAGAACGAACATCTGTATCCCTTTTTGCATATGATTGAAGAGAAGAATCAGCTCAGTGAAATTCTTGTCAATGTGATGGGCGCCGACGGTGTCACCACACTAATCGGAAAGGAGATCGATTACGATGATATCTGCGGTTGCAGTCTGATTACCTCGTCGTATAAGATAGGTGAAAAGCCCGTCGGTGTCATCGGTATAATCGGGCCGACCCGGATGAATTATAAAGTAGTTGTACCGCTTGTTGATTATACAGGTAAGGTGGTTTCCGATCTTTTGACAAAATTGTCGAAGTGATCGGAACACGGCAGACAGTATGCCGGAAGTAAAAAGTAGCAAAGGAGATAAATATCAGAAGATGAGCGAATTGAAAAATAACGAAAAGGAAAACAAGAACGCTGTTTCCGATCAGGAGCAGCCCCCGGAGTCCGGAGATTTGATCGGTGAGAACGGTGAACAGACACAGTTTGCCGGGGCTGCTGATGCTAATCAGGAAACTGAGGGGGAAATGAAACAAATTCTTGAACAGAAAGAACGTGAGCTCTCAGAGCTGAAAGAACTTATGCAGCGGCGACAGGCGGATTTTGAAAATTACAAGAAACGTTGTCTGCGTCAGGAAGAAAGCAATAAAAAGATGCTGATTCGTGATATCGCTCTGGATGTTATCAGCATTAACGATAACCTTGAGCGTGCGAGTGAAGCCGCTGTCACGATACCCGAGGGAAAGTCTCTGGAGGATGCGCACAAATCCTATGTCGAGGGAGTTGTTCTGATATCCAAGAGCATCGATTCAATGCTTGCCAAATACGGAATAACAGCCATCGAGGCGCAGGATCAGTCTTTTGATCCGAATATCCATGAGGCGGTGGAGATCAATATGGCTCCCGATGTCGAGAATGATCTCGTAACGAAAGTATATCAAAAAGGTTTCAGGATGGATGATTTCATTCTGAGGACGGCAAAAGTTTGTGTTACACGACCGCAGCCTGCCGGACAGAATACGCAGGAGCAGTCAGAAGCACAATGAGGGGCGAATCAATTACTTCGCTCTGGTAAGAGACCCGATAGCGGCATTGGCGGCTTTCGGATAAATAAAGTAATCAGTAAGGGTTGTGTTTTTCCGCCTGGTTGTTTCGGGAAAGCACGGCGATCTGAAAAAAAAAGGAGTACTTTTATGAGCAAGATTATCGGTATCGACCTGGGTACAACGAATTCCTGTGTATCTGTTATGCAGGGG
>JAEWVL010000307.1 GCA_023396665.1 Spirochaetota bacterium | reverse complement strand
GGGCATGACAGTGAAACGATTTTGATAGAGAAAAACGGATTATGTGTCAAGTTTTATCCTCTACCATATATTTTTGATGAGTTAGGGGGCACTAAAGTAGCAGCCGCTCTTGAATCCGTTTCATCGTCACTTGACAATGATGCGATTAATATTCTAATAGCACATCTGTTTACCGCAGGGGGGATAAGTTCCGAGTCGGAGCGTTTCTCAGGTGCCAGTGCCGGCATATCGCCTGCGCTGTTTTCCGCTTTTGATTACAGCGCCCTCGGTCATCTTCATCGGCCGCAGACCGTTGCCGCCGGAGTGCGTTATTGCGGTTCAATCTTTCCCTATTCAGTGACAGAGGCTGATCACCAGAAGAGTGTAACCCTGCTTGAAATTCGCGGTAAAGAGGATATTGAAATATGCGAGATGCCGCTTGTCGGCAAGCGTTCCATAGTAAGATTGTCAGGAAGCCTTACCGATTTCTGTGATACAAGCTTTGCTGTTGAGCATACAGACGATTTTGTCGAGGCAGTACTTCGCGAAGAGACACTCGTTTCAAATCCCGCTGAGTTGATTCGCGGTCGATTTCCCTATCTGCTATCCGTTCGTCAACCTCTTGCGGAAAACGAATTAAGTCCTGTTGAAAATTACCAGTCGATTTCTCCACATGAGGTCTTTAGCGCTTTTTACCAAACGGTAAGCGGGGAGGAGGCGGATGAAAGTCTGATTGCATCTTTTCTTGCTGCTTTTGCAGAGGTGAACCGATGATCCCTTTGCGACTTACACTGTTTGAGGTCGGACCCTTCGCAAGCGAGACCACCGTTGACTTTACCCGTCTCGGTTCGCTTTTCCTGGTCAGCGGTGATACAGGTTCCGGTAAGTCCACACTTTTCGATGCGATCATGTATGCACTGTATGGAAAACTAACCGGGACACGTGATGCTGTCAATTTTGTCAGTGCATTTATTGTCCCCAGCGGTCCCTATGTATCATTTGAATTTTCTATCGGATCGAAGCACTATTATGTAAAGCGTTCACTGCGTTTTTTTCGTGAAAAAAAAGGCAGGATGAGCGAGGTACCCGACACTGTTGTTTTTGGCGAGACTGGTTATGCTGCTGCAGGAAAAAAAAGCGAAATAAATGCGCAGATAATTAAGTGCATCGGCATTTCGGCATCTGAGTTTGAGAAGATAGTACTTGTTCCCCAGGGAGCGTTTCAGCAGTTTCTTGAATCCAATTCAAATGAAAAACTTTCCATTTTAAAGCGTCTTTTCCCCATTGAAGAGTATGAAAAGATTACTGAGTATTACAAGGACAAACACAAGGAACTTCGAACACAGTACGGGCAGTTACAGACGGAACGTAATTCGCTTGTTGCGCTTCTCGGTGATGATATTGAAGGTAATGACGAGATTCAAAGAAAGACTCGTGAATGCGTTACAACACAGTTGGCATCGCTTCGCGAGCGTGAGCGGAAAACGCTCGCGGCCGCCGAACAATATAGGGTGTACGAACAGAAAAAAACCCGTTTGGCGGAATTGGCGCAACTGGCAAAAGACCTTGCGGAGAAAGAAAAAATTTTCATACAAAAAAAGCTGCATAATACGGTCGCAATGGAATTAAATGAATATCGCGATGTTGCGGAACGTTATGAGCAAACGCTAATTGAAAAGAAAAACTGTGAACAAAGAATCACTGTTTTTGATACGGACATCTCTCAGACAGAACAGCGTCTCGATTTGCTCAGAAGACGGATACCCGAAAGGGATCAAACAGTTGTTGAAATTGATCAGGCCCGACAAAAACTTATTAAAATGCGTGAGGTAATTGCGTTACGTAAGAAGGTGTCAGAAAGAAAGACTGAATTACAAAAGCTATTCTCGAATATAGCGGTAAATGAAAACGACTGCGCGATTATTAAGAAAGAGATTGTTTCACTGGATGTTGATCTGAATACGGCAGAATCTGCACGAAAAGGGGCGGAGGAGTGCGCGTATGAACTTATTCAGGTTGAAAAGGAATTGTCTCTTGCAACTGTTGAGCAATCGAAGTTTTTGCAGCAACGGTCGATAGTACTTGAACGTGATCAAATGTTCGAACTGCAAAAAAACAGGTTACGAGAGATTTCAGAACTGACTGAGGCATTCGACCGTGTTGCGAAAAAGCTGAAAGAACAGGAACACATACGTGCAGATCTTTCCGCCCAGGCCTTGGCTGAAATGCTGGTGGATGGAAAACCCTGTCCTGTATGCGGATCTCTGCATCATCCTTCACCCGCATCACATACCGATGCATCATTGGACGAATCTTTACGCGGCGAATACGAGCGTGTTTTTGCTGACAAAATCTCCCTTGAAAAAAAAATAGAATCGATAGAAGAGCAAATAACATCGCTTGATAATCGAATAATGCAATCAGCAAAAGATACACCTGTCAACGATCGCACTGAACTTCTTGAAATACTAAATCGAAAGCGTGATAAACTGAATGAAAACCTTGATGTGTTGAACGCAGGGGCCGGGCAAATAGAGGGATTGCTTGATAAGAAAAACAAGTTGCAGACAAAGCTTGCGGCAATAACGGAAATAACTGTCGGTTTGCATAATGCAGTAAACAGAATAGAAGGTGAAATAGCATCATTTGATCTGAACGAACTGGAACTCGCAGATGAAGCTGCTTGTGACAGTCTGGAAAAACGTATTTCCGAGTTGCTTGTTTCGCTTGAGGCAGAAAATGCGGAGCTTGCGGTACTCGGAGAAAGATCAGTCAGTTTGAGGGAGCAAAAGAGGAATTGTGAACTTCTTCTTGATAACCTGGAAGAACGCAGAAAATCCTGTGAGCTTATTCTGGAACCGCTTCTGAAACGATTGCATATTGAAAATGTTGTACTGATGCGTGAACGCATGCTGGGTGCAGAAGAGATTGCCCGCGTTTCTGAAGAGATAAACACATATGAAAGGGAGCGTGAGCTTGCAAATCGTGAAATGGAAGAGCTTGCAAGGGACACGCTTGATTATGAGAAGCGCCGCATTGAGCTCGATGATCTTGAATCGCTTGGCGTTCAGCTGAAGCTTGCAGAGAAACAGTATGAGCAGGTCATTGCCGCCGAAGCTCTATGGAACGAGCGACGTGATAAACTTCGTCAACTAGAGGAAAGTCTTTCACGTCTTGAGTCGCAGGGGAAACATAATGCACTTTTAGCAAAGATTCTTTCAGGAGACAATCAGCGGGGCTTGCCGATCGCATCGTTTGTAATGTCAAGAATATTTGATCACGTGCTTTTGCGTGCGAATAAGCGTCTTTCGATGATGACGCGACAACGTTACGTTCTTGTGCGCAATGGCGAAAAAAAAGGTAATGCCTATACGGGTCTTGATCTTGATGTTTGTGATTTGTATAACGGTTCCCGAAGACCCGCCGCTACCCTGTCTGGTGGTGAAAAGTTTCAGGCATCGCTTTCTCTTGCTCTTGGCATGGCTGATACGGTACAATCGCAATCGGGAGCGCTTCGTATTGATTCATTCTTCATTGACGAAGGCTTCGGTTCGCTGGATGCTGAGTCGCTTGATCTGGCCATCAATGTTCTTGATGCGGTAAGGGGAAACAGAAAAGTCGGCATTATATCTCATGT
>JAEWVL010000251.1 GCA_023396665.1 Spirochaetota bacterium | reverse complement strand
TAAATTGATTAAAAGCTTTAAGCATATAATTAGTGAATATAAAAAAGGAAATGATGTTATATTCCATAATTCAAAATGTATTATATGTGTCGCCGCTCCGACATATAGTGGTTTTTCAAGGGATGATTGTATTGCATCCCAACATTATATGATGCTGTATGCAAAAACATTAAAAATTGAAAGTTGTATTGCAGGTTTTGCTCAACATGTTCATAAAATTCTTGAAAAAGTGCTAAACATTAATAAACAATATTCAATATATGCCATAACTGCATTCGGATACAGTGATTCGATTTTTAATAAATGTATAGAGTTTCCGGTTAAAAGCGTAGAGTGGAAATGAAAAGTTTCAGCAATTTACTCCCTGAGCATTGCTTCGACGTTATCGCTCTTCAGTCTTGGTAAAACGAACTTTTTCGCGAGTTTTTACTAAAATATTTTTTGTATTATGGAGGTGGCTGCAATGTCGAGGACGAAAACATCTCCGGTATGGGGTTCTGGTTCGGCGTGGGCGCAGGGCTTGGCACCATGATGCCCGACATGAAGAAAGATGTGAGGAGAGGTCCATATGCTTTTTATTGATTCGATGTATAAAAAGATGGTCATAAAGCATGAGATATACGTGCTTTTGGTCATACTTCCGTTTGCAGGGTATTTTTGCGGAGTTGCAGGTTTTTTTACAAAGGATGATGTCCCGTATATCGTTATTGCTGTTTTTGCGACTGTGGTTGTGACCCTTCCGGCGCACTACCTGTTGAGGCTCAGAAGATTCAGACGGATACAACAACTGCGTGAAAAAAATGATCTGATATCATATAAGAAAAAACTTTTATCGTGCCCCTATTATGAAGCATTTTTGGGTGCATTGCGATGGATTGGCTCTAATGTAACTGCGGCTTTTGTATTGAATCTGCATAATCCTTTAACCATGCTCCAGACCGTTTTATTCATTATTTTACCATTGTTTTCGATACCCTACGGTTATTTTCTGGTCTATTTTCTTGTCGAAAACACTATGGATCATTATCTGTCTGTTCCTGAGATTGCAGATGTACCCGTTAGCAGCAAACTGTATCCCGTTTTTACAGAGCAAAAAAGAAACTTCTGGATGATCATATCGATCATGCTTATTCCGCTTTTAATGCTTGGTTATTTCGTTGTACTGTCGAATAATTTCAATGTTAAATTCTCCAATATAGCACTTCATTTCACCGTGATTTTTATTCTTTCGATGAATGCGATACTGGTTACATTGTATGAGGCATCGAAAATAACAAAAAAAACAATTTATAATAATATCAGTGCCTTGAATAAACTTGAACAAGGGGATCTATCACTGGGGGCAGTGCCGATGCTTTCAAACAGTAATATCTGTCTGGTCAGTATCAGTATCAATGCGCTTGTTGCGCGGCTGCATGCATTGGTAGACAATATACAGATGAGATCTGATCACCTAGCGACATCGTCCGAGCAAATGGCCTCTTCGGCAGAGACCATCGCTGATCAGAGTCAGAATGTTCTTGATAATGTTATGGAGATATCATCAACCCTCGAAAAACTAACCGTAAATGGTGAGAGGGTATATGAAACAAATAATCACCAGCATAGTCGAACGAGTACACTCATCGATAATATTCATCAATTGCATGATAATGTCACCGCAGAAGAGAATGAAATGAAGGCAGCAATGGAGATGAGGAAGTCACTTGATACCATAGTCGAAATGGTTAAATTGAAAATTAATGACACGATTACAATGATGCAGGAGGCGATGAGTGATTCAGCGCTTATGCACGATCATACCAAGTTGATAAATGATATATCCGACAGAACCAACCTTTTAAGCCTTAACGCGAATATTGAAGCGGCTCGGGCTGGGAATTACGGAAAGGGCTTTGCCGTGGTTGCGGAAGAGATAGGGAAACTTGCAGAACAGTCCGGTGAAAATGCCAGATCCGTTGCTTTGATTGTTGATAAAACACACAGCAGTATGCAGAAATCGTATGATTCCTTGCGAATCGCAATTGAAGCTATCGGGGAGATATTCAATGGACTTAATTCTTTCAATCAGAGACTGAATGCGGTTTTTCAGATGGCCGATAGTAATATGAAAATAAACACGAGTCTTCAGAAAGATTCTATAGATTTCCAGAACAGATCACGCGAGGTGATGTCATCCATGGATGAACAGAAGCAGGCACTTGACGGGGTCGGCAAGTCGGTTGGATTGATTAGCGATTCGGCCCAATCGTTTTCATCGTCAAGTGAAGAACTATCAAGTATCGCCCAGTCAATCGCAGATGCTGCCATTGAGTTGAAAAAGGCCATCGAGTTTTTTCAAATGCATTGAAATGTGCTCGTTCTCGCGTGATTTTGCATTCAACTTCCACAGTTTGCTGAGCAGTATGTGTCCTGTCTCGCGGGACAAGTTGATGAGCTTTCACAGATTGTTGAACGATAATTGCAGCCAGCGCGCGATGCTGACATAATACCTGATCAGTTTATTGAAATGCATCTTCCGTCAATTGTTGCGAATATGAAAGCAAAGAAAGACGGCCAGGAAACCGCGATTATCAGAAAAACCCGCTCCAAACACCCCTGTTCTTTTTTATTATGTTGTATGCTTTATTCATAACTTAACAGATTAGCCATCCTCAGAGTGTTATACACTGCAACGGAGAATTTGAAGAGATATTCAATGCTTCTCAATCCCTTTTGTGCCAAGAAAGTTGCGACAAAAAAATGTCGTAAGAATCATTTTGTTATAACATAATTAATATTCAGTCTTTCAATTTATTGAAATATTTCCTGTATTCCTTGACTTGTAATCTCTAATGGGGGCTCTTCGATACTATCATCAAATCCATAATTTTCTAATTTTTTTAATTTACAAATTTCACGAGGTAAATGAGTTATCTCGTTATAATTAATTAAAAAAGTTGTCAGATTAGTCAATTTTTCTATTTCGCAGGGGAGTTCAGATAATTCATTATTGGATAAATCCAGATGATCTAACTTCTTTAAGTTTCCTATTTCTGCAGGAAGAGCTTTTATTTTGTTTTCCTGTAGTTCAAAAAATTCTAATTTTATTAAATTTCCTATTTCTAATGGTAATTTTTTAATATTATTATTGCTTAAATTCAGTTCTTTGAGTTTTATAAGATTACACAATTCGTCAGGTATATTGATCAATTCGTTTCCTTCCCAAAAAAGTCTTTCCATTTTTTTTAGATTTCCTATTTTAGCTGGCATGACTAAGGGTTTCACCTTGTTCTCACTCAAACTTAATTCTGTCAGGTTAGTCAATTCCCATATTTCAAAAGGGACATTATCAAATTTATTTTTTTCTATCCACAAGGATGTAAGTTTTTTTAATTTGCTGAAAGTTGATGGTAAACCAACCAGATCAGTGTTAACTAATCCAAGGTAATTCAATTTAGTTAAATTGCCTATCTTTTGCGGCAGACATCCCAATTTGTTATGATCCAACATGAGCATTTCTAAATTAGGTAAGTTATACAATTCATCTGGTAATTCTTTCAGTTTATTACCGCGCAAATCAAGCTTTTGTAAATTCACTAATTGTCCGATTTCATTTGGCAAAGCAGTCAGTTGGTTATCAACTAACAAAAGATGTATCAAATTTGTACAAAGCCCAATTTCCTTTGGTAATACCTCTATTTTGCATCTACTTAGATCAAGAAAAGTTGAATCCTGATCTTTTGCTTCCATGATTTTAGTCAATATTTCTTCTGAATTTATCATATTTATTTCTCTCGTAATGAAAAATTTATGATTGGGTTACTTCTCTTTTTTTGATACTCATCCAGAGTCTGTAAACCTTGAGATGAGCACTGTATCGTCATTAGATTAAAATAAATGTCACAATGCAATCATAAAAAATGATTAGATATTAATTTGGTTTTAATTTCAGTAATTCTATTTCCCGCTCATATCTATGCCCTATACCTTCGCACTTGTGTAAATTTCACACTTGTGTAAAAATGATTCGTTATTATATCTTTAATGAAACATTCAGGCTGTCGAATTTTAACAAAGTGCACCGCACCTCTGTCTATGATATACTAAT
>JAEWVL010000229.1 GCA_023396665.1 Spirochaetota bacterium | reverse complement strand
ATGCTATATGACGTATTGCTTGTGTGTACATGTTCAAGACTTCCCCTGTTGTAACAAGGATCCGGAACACGTAAGGGCAGTAAAAAAAGTTATTCATATGAAGAAAAACTGGTGACAGTATCTTTACGTGATTATTTTAATTACTGCAAGAGGATGAGAAACAGTTGCTTCACGACCATTACTATGTAGCGGGCATAAAACACACAGGGCGGAAACAACGATGAAAAAGTCTGATGCACGAAATACATTACTGACACGATTACGGGATGTTATCGGTGATGAGCCGTCGCTAAAACCGGATTTAGGCAAAGATGATAATACAAGACTTGAGACACTTGTTGAGGAACTTCTGCAACGGTATCAGTCAATGCTCAAGAATATCGATACACTTGCAAAGGGTTCGCTTCAGCTTGATGAAGGACATCCAACCGCTATACCCGCCCCTGTCAAAATACTCCACACCCGCCTTTCACATCTTATTTGGCAAACAAGAGAGTTAAGCAGAACCATTAGCGGCGGCCGTAGCGTATCGCGGCATAAGACCGCAGCCGATGATACTGTTTCAGCGAACACATCAGGAGATAGTACTCAGCCGGATGAAACCACCGACTGTCATGGTAATCGCAAGAATTATTTTGACGAATTTGCAACATTTCACAATAGCATCACCAACGCACTCGAAGAGTGCCGGCACCTGGGCCAGGAACTTTCCGCGAATAACCGGAAGCAACATATTCTGATCAACACGCTACCCGCCTATATCTATTTCAAGGATACGCAGCTGCGCTACCAGCTGGTTAATGAAGCCTATGCCGGTATTATCGGGTTGGCACCGGAACAAATCATCGGAAAGTGTGACGCCGAACTGCCCTTCGACAAGAGCGTTAACATCTACGCGGAAATCGATCGCACAATCATTGAAACGGGCAAGGCGCAATGTAATATTATCAAAGAACACCATGATCACCACGGTATTCCCTACTGGTCATCCACTTCTAAAGTACCCTATTGTGACTCGGAAGGAAAAGTAATCGGCATCATCGGCATTGTCACCGATATAACAGAACAGAAAAAAGCCGAGCAGGCGCTTATCGAGAGCGAAAAGAAATACCGCCTTATAGCAGAGAACACCCTTGATGTGATCTGGATACTCGATCTGAACACCATGCGCTTCACGTATGTCAGTCCTTCAGTGCAGGCAATGCGGGGCTACACTCCGCAGGAAGCAATGGATCAGCTGCTTTCGGATACGCTGACACCGGCATCTTACGACTATGCGGTCAAGACCATCAGAGAATCGCTCGAGCTTGCCCCGCATGATCCGCAATTCAATTTGCGCTTCAGAATACAACAACCCTGCAAAGACGGGCATACCGTTGATGTTGAAGCTGTCGCAACTTTTATACGGGACACCAAGGGTATTCCCTCCGGAATTCTCGGCATATCGCGGGACATATCCACCCATGTTAAAATCGAAGAACAAAGTGAACTGATTAAACTGCTGCTCCGCGAATTTGAAGAAAATGCAGGTGACTGGTTATGGGAAATTGACGGGGAAGGAAAGCTGAGCTATGTATCCGTTCGATTCGCACAGCTATTCAGAAAAACATCGGAACAGTTGATCGGAACCTCATTTGTCGGCCTGATCGCCGACACCTTTGACACCGAAGACGAGGAGGGAACGAAACGACTGCGTTCATTTTCCCGGCGAATCATGAGTCCGAGTCCTTTTCGCGAATTCATGCTGACAGTTCAGATAGACAAGATCAGGCGATGGTGGATGCTGACCGGTAAACCGCTTATCGGTAAAGACGGAACGATGCAGGGATGGCGCGGTGTCGGCCGGGACGTAACGGAACGCAAGCGGCATGAGGAGGAAACGGAGAGGCAGGCGAATATAGATGCGCTCACCGGACTTGCAAACCGCTATTACCTGCATAAATTCTTTCAGGGGTATTTTATCGCTGTAGACCGATTTGTATCACGTTGTGCGCTGCTGCATTTTTCAATCGACAATCTGAAGGTAATAAACGCCATATTCGGTCACAGCGCGGGCGAAACGATTATTCAAAAAGTAGCTGAGCGGATGAAAAAAATATCCCGCGAAAAGGAAGTTCTCGTTGCCCGCATCGCACGCGAGGAATTTGCCGCCTTTTTTATGACTCCGGCCAACAATTTCGATCTTGAGGCGCTGCAGTTTATCGAATCGGTCTGCATGCCTGTCACCCTTGGCAGCGAATCACTTGATGTGCGTGCCAGCGCCGGCTATGTCGTTTTTCCCGATGCCTACGGCGACAGTGAGGCGACACCGGAACGTATTTTTCAATGTGCGGAAATGGCTTTTGAAACGGCGAAGGATGAGGGACAGCACGGCATTCGCGCCTATGACAGGGATCTCTCCGAACGGGAACTGCACCGGCTTGCCATTATCAATGAACTGAGCAAGGCGCTTGAACGCAATGAATTCAGACTTGTCTATCAGCCGCAGATTGATGTCGGAACCGGGCTCGTGAAGGGGGTAGAATCACTTCTGCGCTGGGATTCTCCGGTTCTGGGCACGATTTCTCCGGAGGAGTTCATCCCCCTTGCGGAACAGAACGGAATGATGGTCGAGATCGGCAAGTGGATACTGCTTCAGGCCTGTAAAGACGCCATTAACTGGCCGCTTCCGCTTCTAGTCGCGGTCAATGTTTCGTCCGGACAATTCATGAGTAATTCATTTCTGGATAGTGTCGCCGTTTCACTGGATGAATCGGGTCTCAATTCACAACGACTCAAACTCGAAATTACAGAGTCTTCAATTATCGGCAACAGCGCTCAGGTTAAGGAATATCTTACGCATCTTCGCGGCAAAGGCATTAAGATCGCACTCGACGATTTCGGAACCGGTTATTCTTCACTCTCCTATCTGCGCACTTTCCCCATAGACGAACTCAAGATTGACCAGTCCTTTGTTCGTTCGATGGAACGGGATCCGGGTTCAATCGCAATCGTCGAGTCGATCATCAAACTCGCGAAAACGCTCAACATGCTGACCACCGCCGAAGGTGTCGAAACAAAATTTGAGGAGGAATACCTCAGACACTTCGGTTGTGACACCTTTCAGGGCTTTCTGTACAGCAAACCGCTGCTTCACACGGAGATAATGAAGCTCAATGCGTAGCAAAACAAGTATCCGTTTTGCCTGTCTGTGCATGCTCTATTTCACCATCGCCTGCGCAAAAGACAAATCCATGCCGGCAAACGCCGAAATTGAATCCAGGTCAGATGCCCTCACAATACAACGGAAAATCATTTCCACCATGAGCGACAGTGATAATTGCGGTTTTATCGCGTGTGATGCCGGTACTGGAGAGATTCTGATTCGACACAACGAGAATAGTCCCTTCATTCCCGCATCATTGAGTAAAATCATCACCGTTTCGAAGGCATCGCAATATCCGGGAATACGACATCGATTTGTCACGAAGCTGCTTTACAAGGGCACAATCGACAATGGGGTTCTTTCCGGTGATCTTTATCTCACCGGTGGCGGCGATCCGCTTTTAACATCGGATGATCTGAAAAAACTCGCGCAAAAAGCCATCGACAGCGGATTATTGAAAATAAGCGGCAACTGTTATTTTGATGACAGCCTTCACCGTAAATACCTTCAGAATGCACCGCTCAATGGACTTTCCTCACTATGCATGAGTTATGATTATTCGCTTTTTTTTAAGAGTGAGAACCCGCAAAAAACTCAATTGCTCGCTCCTGAGTATCCCCCCTTTTTCATGTCGAAAGACCGTTCGGGTTTTCTCGATGCCGCACCGGGATACATCGGTTCAAAACAGAG
>JAEWVL010000218.1 GCA_023396665.1 Spirochaetota bacterium | reverse complement strand
TCTGTGGGAACTTTCGGTTGTAATCTGTCGTGCCACTGGTGTCAGAACTGGCAAATATCGCAACAAAAGGCGCCGTCTTGCGAGTCCGTATCCCCCCGAACCCTGATCGAAACATGTAAAAGCAAGAACTGCGCAATGATCGCCTATACCTATTCGGAACCTATCGTCTGGTTTGAATATGTAATGGATACTGCCTCCTGTGCACATGAGAACAACATCAGTAATATTCTTGTGACCAACGGCAATTGCGACAGCGCCCCCTGGATGGAGCTTCTCTCGCTGACAGATGCCTGTAATATCGATTTAAAGGGATTCAATGCCGATACCCTGTCCGCTTTTACCGGTGCTTCACTTGTTCACGTCTGTGATGCGATCGCTCTTGCCGCGGAACATACTCATCTGGAAATAACAACGCTGATCGTCCCGGGAGTAAATGATACGATGGCTGAACTCAGGCAAATCGCATCGTTTATCGCCTCGATATCCCCGGATATTCCATGGCATATTACCCGTTACTATCCGAATTACCGCTATGATCGGGCTCCCACCGGGATTGAACTGATCGAGAACGCCTGGGAAATGGCGCGGGAAAAACTGCATTATGTGTATTGCGGAAACTATCCGGTTAAACCGGAGGGAGCGGATACGATATGTCCAAACTGTGGCAGTCATGTCATTGTCAGAAAGGGCTACAGTGTTGACCTGAGCGCTTTATCGGGATCTTGTTGCAGTAAGTGCTCGGAAAAGATTCCTGTCATCCGTTAATTCGGTTTTGATGCTTCCCGTATTCGGGAATCCTTTACACGTTTTTAATAAAAGTTCTTAAAAAACTTGACAAATGAGATTTGCTGCAAAATATAAAAAAAGCGTAAATTTTCGGGGATGTATGCGAAAGGCTATATATCCGGGTTCCTTTGATCCGGTAACGAACGGGCATCTGGATATTATCAACCGAGCGGTTGAGCTGTGCGACAGGTTAATAGTTGCTGTTGCGCGGAACAGTGAGAAGAAAAATCTTTTTTCGCCTGAAGAGCGTGTGAAAATGCTCTCTTCATGCTGTTATAAAGACAATAATAAAATAGAAATAGTAGAGTTCGATGGTTTGCTTGCAGATTATTGCCGCGATAATGAAATATCAGTTATTGTGAGGGGGCTGCGGGCTATTGCTGATTTTGAATTTGAATATGCAATGGCTCTCATGAACAAACGGCTTGCCCCCGAAGTGGATACGGTGTTTCTGATGGCGTCAAACGAGAACTCTTTTGTTTCTTCAAGAATCGTCAGGGAAGTTGTTTCTCTTGGCGGTGATGTTTCCTCTCTCGTTCCTTCCGGTATATTGCCCCTTTTAGAGAAAAGATTACGCAGTTGATGTATCCGTTGTGCGACCGCTTTAGTTGTGTCTCACATTCGGAAAACAGGCATGTACGGGCTCCGCTCTGTGGTGTTCGTGCGTTATTTACGAATTTGGAGGATTCCTATGGATATTAAATTTGTCCTCCTTTTGTTGGTTGCTGTATCGGCTGTGGCCGGTTTTATCGGCTTTGCTATACGTTCGTATCTTGGTAAAATCAGTCTGAATTCGGCGGAAGCCCAGGCTCAGAGAATAAAACAGGATGCGATACGTGAGGCGGAAACAAAACGAAAGGAAGTGCTCATCGAGGCGAAAGATCAGCTGATTCAGGAGAAGAACCAGCTTGAAAGGGAGATGCGCGAACGACGTAACGAGCTGCAGCTTGTAGAAAAACGTCTGCATCTGAAAGAGGAGCAGATAGATCTGCGAATTGAGCAAAATGACAAACGCGAAAAGGAAGTCAGTCAGCAGAAAGAAGAGAATGAGAAATTGCAGCTTGTGCTTAACGAACAGTTTGATCGTTACCGTCAGGAGCTTGAGAGAATATCCTGTCTGTCTCAGGAGCAGGCCAGAGACATGTTGCTCAAAGAGCTTGAGGACAAGGTTCGTTTTGAGTCACTGAAGCTGATAAACAAAATTGAAGAAGAGGCAAAACGCACCGCCGATAAAAAGGCGAAAGATATTGTCATATCAGCAATTCAGCGAAATGCCACCGACTATACATCCGAAAATACTGTGACAACGGTTTCCCTTCCTTCGGATGACATGAAGGGCCGGATTATCGGGCGTGAGGGACGAAACATCAGAACGCTCGAAAATCTTACCGGTGTGGATATGATAATCGATGACACGCCGGAAGTGGTCGTCATCTCGGGACATGATCCAATCAGACGTGAAATTGCCCGGATATCACTTGAACGTCTCATTCTCAATGGCCGTATTCATCCGGCGCGAATCGAAGAGGTCGTTGAAAAAGTGACCCGTGAGATCGAACAGGAGATTCTTGAAGAGGGTGAAAAGGCGGCTTTTGAGCTCGGTATCCCCGGTCTTAGCCGTGAAGCCCTGTATAATGTCGGAAAACTCAAATACCGCAGCAGCTACGGACAAAATGTGCTGGGGCACAGTATCGAAGTGGCCAATATTGCCGGCATTATTGCCGGTGAGCTGAAGCTGGATGTACAGCTTTCCAAACGCTCCGGACTGCTGCATGACATCGGAAAGGGCAGCGTCGTTGAAGGTGAGGGCGCTCATGCGCTTGTGGGTGCCGATATGGCGAAGAAGTTCGGTGAAAAGGATGAGGTGGTCAATATTATTGCATCGCATCACAATGACCGTGAGACCAAATCCTTCGAGGCTGTCATAATTCAGATTGCGGATGCCATTTCCGCTTCACGACCCGGTGCACGCCGCGAGTCTCTTGACAATTACCTTAAGCGGCTCGAAGATCTTGAAAATATCGCAAACAGTTTTCAGGGAGTTGAAAAGTCCTACGCGATACAGGCGGGTCGGGAAATACGAGTGCTTGTTTCGAACGAAACGGTAAATGATGAGCGTGCGGCCATTTTGGCCAGAGAGATTGCTACGCGCATCGAATCCGAGTTGAAATACCCCGGAATTGTCAGGGTTATTGTTATCAGGGAAACAAGAATTGTAGAAAACGCGAAATGAGAGCGGGGGGATACGGACATCTTTTTTGAAAGTCCTATCCCCCCCTTTTTGTAATCATTAATCAGGATGTACATATTGACTTTACTGCCTAATCATAATCAACCGGTTCATCCGGTGTTTTATCACGTGGTACCGGTGAAAAATCGTGTTTCTTGAACGGATTAATTCAGTTGAGGATCTTCGACAGCTGAAGGTTAAAGAACTTCCGCTTCTTGCCGATGAGCTACGAAGCCGAATCATCGAAGTCGTTTCGAAAAACGGGGGTCATCTCGCCTCTTCGCTCGGTGTTGTCGATTTGACGATTGCCCTTCACTACGTGCTCAATACGCCGACCGACAAACTCATATGGGATGTAGGTCATCAGGCATATGCGCATAAGATTCTGACCGGTCGCGCTTCAGTTTTTCACACCATACGGCAATCCGGCGGAGTGTCAGGTTTTCCGAAAATTGATGAGTCGGTCTACGATTCGTATAATGTCGGACACAGCTCGACATCGCTCTCTCTCGCTGTCGGCGAGTGCGTTGCGCGTGATTATCTGCACAGGGATTACCGCGTCGTACCGGTTATTGGTGACGGATCGCTCACAGCCGGAATGGCTTTTGAGGCGCTTAATCAGATCGGTCATCTGAAACGGCCGATGATGATAGTGCTCAACGACAACGAACATTCAATTTCGCGCAACGTTGGTGCGCTTTCAGAATATCTGGCGAAAATTCTTTCCGGATCGTTTTACAATACGACCCGTAAAATGATTTATGATTTTATGGAACGTATCCCCCTTGTCGGGGCAAAAGTAGAGGAGCTGGCTGCCAAGGGGAAAATATATCTGAAGGGTTTACTGGTGCCCGGTAAATTTTTTGAAGATCTCGGCCTGCG